>CALWDM010000048.1 GCA_944376695.1 uncultured Mediterraneibacter sp.
CTCTGGCGGAACCCGGGAACTACCCCGGAGGGGTTAAAATCAAACCCCCATTTGAAATGGGGGTTAGTGACTTTGAAATCTAAAAAAATGGTGAAAGTTTATCGCTCATTTATTCGTATCGTTATTCAAGCGATTCGGTATTCAGGCGGATATACACGACAGTTTGCCGGTGATGGAATTATGGGTATCTTTCAGGATAGTAATGTGGACGATCAGATTATTTCTTCGTCTTATAAAGCCACAAAGGCAGCAAGATACATACATACTTTGATTGATTATTGCTTAAATCCTGCTTTGAAAAAATCAATGGATATTTGTATTGGCTGCGGTATCGGTATTTGTACTGGCACACCCTTGTGAAATATTTATTGATGAAAACACATATTCAGAAATTGAGGATTCAGAAGTATGGACTAAAACAAGCCGAACAAAGGGCAGTAAAGTCTTTGAAGGATATACGGTCAGCGAATATTATCTGTCACTACCGGAAGAGATTACAGCAGAAGCAATTAAGGCGGATAAAGAGAATGATTCTGAAACTTCATTTATACAAAAAATTTTTGCTGAAACACAGGAAAAAGCTCTGTTGCTCGTTGATGAGATCAGCAAAAAATCCGCAGAACTATCAGTTGCGTTAGAAAAAATCAAGCTTTATGCACTTATTATTGTGTAATCTAATAAAAAGTATGGTAAGTCCGAGCTTAAGAATACAAGAAAAAAGCTCTAAATAAGGCGAATGTAATCGAAAATTGTCGTAAACGTATGCCGGAAGCCGTAAGGTGTATGGAGACTTTTATATAACCCGTCAACTGCAAATAATTATGACTTCTCGACTTATCCCCCTTTTCTGTGTTATGATTGTATTCACATGATCATGACATAGAAAGGGGTATTTTCATGGAAAATACGTCTGAAAATAAAGTAAATTTAACAAAAAAAATCCCATCGAAACATATATGTGCGGGGCTGGTGGCCCACGTAGACGCTGGCAAGACCACACTGTCAGAGGGGATGCTCTATTTGAGCGGCAAACTCCGCAGTATGGGGCGGGTGGACCACGGGGATGCGTTCCTCGATACATATGAACTGGAGCGTGAGCGCGGCATCACGATCTTTTCCAAGCAGGCGATGTTTCGGTGGAGGGATATGGAGGTGACGCTCCTTGACACGCCGGGACATGTGGATTTTTCTGCGGAGATGGAACGCGTGCTTCAGGTGCTGGACTGTGCGGTGCTTGTGATCAGCGCGGCGGACGGTGTCCAGAGCCATACTATGACGCTCTGGAGACTATTGAAGCGGTATGAGGTCCCGGTATTTCTTTTTATCAATAAGATGGACAGGGACGACGCGGACAGGGAAAGTCTTATGAAAGAACTGAGAGAAAGGCTGAGCGAGGGCTGCGCGGATATGGAAAGCATTTCTGCCGGAGATGAAGAGAAGACAGAGAGTCTGGCTGTGTGCGATGAAGCGATACTAGAAGAATATCTGGAGACGGGGGCTGTCGGGAAAGAGGCGCTGCGAAGGGCAATAGCGGCGAGAAAGGTCTTCCCGTGCTGGTTCGGTTCTGCCCTCAGAGCAGAGGGGATCACAGAGCTTCTGGACGGGATTGCGGAGTTCTCGCCCAGCCCTGTATACGGGACGGAGTTCGGAGCGAAAGTATACAAAATATCACGCGACAGCCAGGGGAACAGGCTGACCTGGCTTAAGGTGACAGGGGGCGCCCTGAAGGTGAAGGAGACTCTTCCGGATGTTTCGGGCAAGGTCAATCAGATCCGGATCTATTCCGGAGAGAAATATGAGCTGATCCGGGAAGCGCAGGCGGGGAGCGTGTGTGCGGTGACCGGGCTGGAGGAGACGCATCCGGGACAGGGGATCGGCTGTGAAGAGGCATCCGACCTGCCGGTGCTGGAGCCGGTGCTTACTTACCGGATCGAACTGCCTGACGGGTGCGATGAGCACACCATGCTGAGAAATCTGCGCCAGATCGAGGAAGAAGATCCGCAGCTGCATGTGGTGTGGGAGGAGGAGACGGCTGAGATCCATATCCAGCTCATGGGCGAGGTCCAGACAGAAGTCCTCCGGCAGATGGTGAAGGAGCGTTTCGGCGTACTCATCGGATTCGGAGAGGGGAAGATCGTTTATAAAGAAACGATCAAGGCGCCTGTGGAAGGCGCGGGGCATTTTGAACCGCTCAGGCATTATGCCGAGGTGCATCTCCTTCTGGAACCGGGAGAGAGAGGCTCGGGGATACAGTTCCTGTCGGAGTGCAGTGAGGATGTCCTGGACCGGAACTGGCAGAGGCTGATCCTGACACATCTGGAAGAGCGGGAGCACAAAGGCGTCCTGACCGGGTCTGCCGTGACGGATATGCAGATCACCCTGCTGACCGGGCGGGCGCATCAGAAACATACGGAGGGCGGGGATTTCCGGCAGGCAACCTACCGGGCGGTCCGCCAGGGACTGAGGAAGGCGGAGAGCATCCTTCTGGAACCCTATTATGAGTTCCGTATGGAGCTGCCTATGGAGAATGTGGGGAGAGCGATGTCGGATATCCAGAGGATGAGCGGCAGCTTTGAAGGACCTGAGGCTGAGAATGGCCAGGCAGTGCTCACGGGCAGCGCCCCGGTGTCGGAAATGCGGGGATACCAGAAGGAATTTGCCGCATACACAGGCGGGTTTGGCAGGCTGTTCTGCACGGTCAGGGGATATGACGTCTGCCACAACAGCGAAGAAGCAGCTGCGCGGATCGGGTATGACCCTGATACGGATGTGGAAAACACCGCGGATTCCGTCTTCTGTTCTCATGGCGCAGGGATTATCGTGCCCTGGTATGAGGTGGAAGAGCATATGCATGTGGAGAGCGGTGTGAGAGAAACTCCTTCCGGTCAGGAGCTTCCGCCTGTTCCGGTTATCAAACCGGCAAGGCGTACGATTGAGCTGACGCGGGAGGAGCTGGAGGCGATCTATGTGCGCACGCCGGACCCTGTGAAGAGAAGTGTGAGCAGCCGCCCGGTGACCGTATCTGCGCAAAGTGAGGATGAACCAGGGCAGATCGGGATGCAGACGGGCAGGTCAGGAAAAAAGAAAGGAGACTGGGAAGAGTACCTTCTTGTGGACGGCTATAATATCATCTTTGCGTGGGATGACCTTCGGGAACTGTCAGAAACGGATCTTGCGGCGGCGAGAGGAAAGCTGGCGGATATCCTGTGCGATTATCAGGGGTACCGGAAGTGTACGCTGATCCTTGTCTTTGACGCATACAGGGTGGAAGGAAATCCGGGGGAAGCGGCGCGGTATCACAATATCCACATTGTTTATACGAGAGAGGCGGAGACGGCGGATCAGTATATTGAAAAGACTGTGAGGCGGATCTCGCGGAAGCATGAAGTGACTGTGGCTACGTCAGATGCGCTGGAGCAGGTGATCATCCTGGGGCAGGGAGCCCGGAGAATGTCAGCGGCAGGGCTGAAAGAAGAAGTGGAGCTCGCGGGAAAAGAACTGCGCGAAGAGCATCTGGAAAGGGGAGAGGGGCTCAGGCATTATCTGTTTGACCATCTGGGAGAAGCGGAAGCAGAAGAAATGGAACGTGTACGGCTGGGAAAGGAGTAAGGGAGAACCTGATCTGAAAACTGGCATGTATAAAAAACTCATAACTGGACATTTTAATATGACCATGCCGGTGCTAATATACCTGTATCATACAGGAAAAGAGGCTACGGATATGGAAAAGAGAAATGAAACGATCGTAAAGCTTGCGCAGACAGCGCTGATGGCAGCGCTCTGCTTTGTGTCATTTACATTTTTGCAGATTAAGGTACCGCTGCCCGGGGGAGACGCTACGTCCTTCCATCTCGGCAATACCTTCTGCGTGCTTGGGGCGCTCATACTGGGCGGCTGGTACGGCGGACTGGCAGGCGCGGTGGGGATGACGATCGCGGATGTGCTTGACCCGGTCTATATTGTTGGGGCTCCGAAAACGTTTGTCCTGAAGCTCTGCATCGGCCTGATCACAGGGCTCGTAGCGCACAGGTTCGCAAAGATCAATGAGAGCGCGGACAAAAAATATATCTTCCGCTGGAGCACCATTGCGTCAGTGGCAGGGCTTGGATTTAATGTGATCGCTGATCCGCTGGCAGGATATTTTTATAAGCAGTATATCCTCGGACAGCCGCAGCAGATGGCAGAGGTCCTTGCGAAATGGAGCACTGCGACTACATTTGTCAATGCGGTGGTATCCGTCCTTCTGGCGGGCGTGCTGTACAATGCGCTGCGGCCGGTGCTTCTGAAGACCGGCATGCTCCACGTGACAGGGACAAAAATTTCACATGAAACAGTCCGTTGAAGCGAAGCATACTGCAAAAAAACTCGAAAAATAAAAAAAATAATAATTTTCTGGTGGCTTTTTACCTCATTCAATGGTATTATTAATTAGATATCATAATATTCTATAACAATCATGAGAGTGAGGTAAGAAAGATGAATTGTATGAAATGTTATCAGGAGATTCCCGAAGGATTGAAATTCTGTCCGTATTGCGGTGCAGAGCAGACGACCACGCCTGAAGCAGGGAATGTATATGGGCAGCCGGAAAGTACGGTGGAGCCCGAAGTGAACACACAGACAGAGGAAGCGGGACAGAACATTGATTCGGTCGGTCAGGAAACGAATACACAGAATCAGGATCCATACAATATGGGGAATCAGGGCTCATACAGCTATGGAGACAGCAGCCAGAATGATGTTTATCAGAACAATGGATATCAAAATGACAATAATCAGAATGGAAATTACCAGAGTATGCCGACGTATCAGCAGAACCAGGGAGACACCGTAAACTGGGTTCCGTATCTGGTGGTATCAATCATATCCACTCTTTGCTGGTGTCTTCCGTTTGGTATCGTTGCCATCGTATTTTCCGCCAAGATTAACAGTGCAGTAACAGCGGGAAATATGGAAGAAGCAAAAAAGGCGGCGAAAACAGCAAAGATCTGGATCATTGTAGCAGTTGTCGGAGGACTGATTTCTTCTGTCGTTTACCTGGCAATCACGACGATGATCGGCGCCGGTTCTTACTACTATTATTATTAATTCATGCGGTGGGAACAGGGAAGGAAACAGGGAAGCAGGATTTTGCAGAGCAGGAAGGCGAGAATTTGTCTGTCGGTCTGTGTGGCGGCTCTGGCCTGCGCAGGTGCGTTGTACCTGTATTTTATGGGACCGGGGAATATTCCCCTTGTCTGTGTTTTCTATGAGACTACAGGGCTGTACTGTCCGGGATGCGGGGCTGGGCGCGCATGTTATTCGATCCTGCACGGACGGTTTCTGGAGGCGTTCTGCTATAATCCTCTTATGATGATCCTGCTTCCTCTGATCGGGATGTATATTGCAGCCCGGATGGTGGATTGGATTGTCACAGGAGGAAACCATATTGACAGGAAAATTAACGTGAAGTTCCTCACATGGGTGCTGGTGATCGTAGTGGTATACGGAGTGGTGAGGAACCTCCCCGTATTTCCGTTTACTCTGCTGGCGCCGGAAGGGCTTTGGCAGGTATTATAAAGGAGAAGTTATGAAAATATGTCCAAAATGCAGCAGGCAGTGTGATGATAATACTGCATTCTGCCCGGGATGCGGAACGCCGCTTCCGCAGCAGCAGTACAACGATTCCCAGCAGCGCGGCAATTTTCAGCAGTACAGTAACGGAGGCGGTTATGGCCAGCCGGGCTATTATTCGGCTTCCCGTTTCGGAATCACCCCGAGGAGTATTCCGCTGTGCATCATATTCAGTCTCATTACATGTGGGCTCTATGGCATTTACTGGATGATCAAGCTGAATGATGAGGTGAATATCGTTTCCGGCGAGCCGCAGGCAACATCCGGGGGAATTGTATTCCTCTTAACAATCGTTACCTGCGGGATCTATGGGCTGTACTGGCTTTATAAGATGGGAGAGCGGTGCGACAGGATCAGAGGAGTGAATGGAAGTTCAGGCATCCTCTACCTGATACTGGGACTTGTCGGGTTCAGCATTATCAGTTACTGTCTGATCCAGGATACCTTGAATAAGGCGGTATAAAGAAAATTGAGAATTTCAGGAGAGTTGATTCCCCGGAGACAGGGTATCTTTTTATAAAAGGATTCCTGCCCGGGGATTTTTATGGTATAATGATTGCACATTTGTGCAATCCGAAGCGGTTTCCCCGTTTCGCCCCGCGGTGCCGGGATTACACCGGGAGCCGCTGCCTGGAAAGTAAATGCCGCTGCGCGGCGCTTCCTTTCCTGCGCACGTGGCATGGTGAATGGAGCAAAAGAGGTCAAAAATTGTCTTTAATATGGAGGAAATGAAAATGATCAACAAATTAGTGGAGAAAATCAGGAAGACGGGCGCGCCAATTGTTGTCGGTCTGGACCCGATGCTCAACTATATACCACAGCATGTGCAGGACAAAGCATTTGCAGAATATGGAGAGACTCTGGAGGGGGCTGCGGAAGCGATCTGGCAGTTTAACAGGGAAATTGTAGACAATACTTATGACCTGATCCCCGCGGTAAAACCGCAGATCGCGATGTACGAGCAGTTCGGCGTGCCGGGGATGGAAGCGTTCAGGAAGACGGTAGATTACTGCAAGTCAAAAGATCTTGTAGTGATCGGAGATATCAAAAGAGGAGATATCGGTTCTACATCAGCGGCATATGCAGTGGGCCATCTCGGAAAAGTTAAGGTAGGAAGCAAAGAATATGTTCCGTTTGATGAAGATTTTGCGACAGTGAACCCTTATCTTGGGTCCGATGGCGTAAAGCCTTTTATTGAAGTGTGTAAGGAAGAGAAGAAAGGCCTTTTCATCCTTGTCAAGACATCCAATCCTTCCAGCGGGGAGTTTCAGGACCGTCTGATCGACGGGCGCCCGCTGTATGAGCTGGTCGGCGAGAAAGTCGCTGAATGGGGCGCGGACTGTATGGGAGATGAATACAGCTATATCGGAGCAGTGGTCGGCGCTACATACCCGGAGATGGGAAAAGCGCTCAGGAAGATCATGCCGAAATCCTATATCCTCGTACCGGGATATGGCGCTCAGGGCGGACAGGGAAAAGACCTTGTACATTTCTTCAATGAGGACGGACTCGGCGCGATCGTGAATTCCTCCCGAGGGATTATCGCTGCGTATAAGCAGGAGGCGTATTCGAAGTTTGGTGCAGAGAATTTCGGAGATGCGTCGAGAGCGGCGATTGAAGCGATGATTGCAGATATTAGCGGCGCGCTTGCCGGTAAATAAAAAGTGAAAGGGGTCAGACCCCTTTTGGGTAAATCGTCTGAATATTCAAAAAAGGAGCTCGTATGGCAAGAAAGAAGGAAAATGTGGTCATCCTTTCCCAGGAGATGATCGCTCAGGATATTTACAGCATGTGGATAAAAACGGACGCGGCGAAGGAAGCGGCGCCCGGGCAGTTTATATCCATGTATACGAATGACGGGGGCAGGCTCCTGCCGAGACCGATCAGTATATGTGAGATTAACAAAGCGGACAGCAGCCTCAGAGTCGTATACCGGGTGACCGGGAAGAATACGGGGACAGAGCTGTTTTCCAGGATGAAGGAAGGGGATACGATCCCCGTGATTGGCCCTCTTGGCAATGGATTTCCATATAAGGAGGCCGCGGGAAAGAAGGTCTTCCTCATGGGCGGCGGGATCGGTGTGCCGCCGATCCTTGAGCTGGCCAAGCAGATGGAATGCGGGAAAAAACAGATCATCATGGGATACAGGGATGCAGAGACATTCCTGAAAGATGAGTTTGAAAAATATGGTGAGGTTTATATTTCTACTGAGGACGGCGGTGTGGGGACAAAAGGAAATGTCATGGATGCAATCCGGGAAAACGGACTGGAGGCAGATATGATCTTTGCCTGCGGGCCGACTCCAATGCTCCGCGCGATTAAAGAATATGCCGGGGAAAATAACATCGTATGTTATCTTTCTCTGGAGGAAAGGATGGCGTGCGGGATCGGCGCCTGTCTTGCCTGTGTGTGCCGGACAAAGGAGAAGGATCACCACAGCAATGTCAATAATAAGCGGATTTGTAAGGATGGTCCGGTCTTTCTGTCAACGGAGGTGGAGATCTGATGGATATGAGAGTGAATATCGCTGGTGTAGAGTGGAAAAATCCGGTGACAGTCGCCTCGGGCACATTTGGTTCGGGAGCGGAGTTCGCGGAATTTGTAGATCTGAACCGGCTTGGGGCAGTGACGACAAAAGGCGTGGCGAATGTCCCCTGGACGGGAAATCCGACTCCGAGGGTAGCGGAGACATACGGGGGTATGATGAACGCAGTGGGGCTGCAGAACCCGGGGATCGATGTGTTCTGCGAGAGAGATATCCCGTTCCTCAGACAGTATGATACAAAGATCATTGTAAATGTGTGCGGAAAATCGGAGGAGGACTACTGCGAAGTTGTAGAGCGCCTGGCAGATGAGGATGTGGATATGCTGGAGATCAATATTTCCTGTCCCAATGTGAAAGAAGGCGGTATTGCCTTTGGTCAGGATCCCGGGGCAGCGGAAAGGATCACAAAGGCTGTCAAGAAATACGCAAAGCAGCCGGTGATCATGAAGCTGAGTCCCAATGTGACCAGCATCGCTGAGATGGCTAAGGCAGTGGAAGCCGGCGGCGCGGATGCAGTGTCTCTGATCAATACGATCACAGGGATGAAGATCGATATCCGCAGAAAAACATTCCTCCTGGCAAACAGGACCGGCGGCGTGTCCGGCCCGGCGATCCACCCGATCGCGGTGCGCATGGTATATGAGGCGGCGAATGCTGTAAAGGTGCCTGTGATCGGCATGGGCGGGATCGCTTCCTCGGAAGACGCCATTGAGATGCTCCTCGCGGGAGCGAGCGCGGTATCTGTTGGTACGGCAAATTTCTATGATCCGGCAGTCACGATGGAGGTCGTGGACGGGATCGAAGATTATATGAAAGAGCAGGGCTTTGGGACGGTCGCTGAGATGGTGGGGATCGTGAAATAAATGAAATAGAATAAGGCTGAGATAAGGAAAGAATAGAGGCGGACATATTTCAATATAATTGGATCGTGAGCTCGGATTAGGAGATTGTGCTGTGAGCGGCAACTCTTATCTGAGCTTTTTGATCTATCTGATCTGGAAAAAATAGGTGAAACTCTTGACAAAGGATTTTGTTCTTGAAGCAAGAAAAGAGGATAAAAGAGAAAAACGGGTTGCTTTTACAGAAGACGGAAAAAAGTATGCGGAAAATCTGATACAGCCGTTGTTGGAAGCGGAGGAACGCATTATGAAAAAATAGGTGATGAGCGAATGGAGCAGATTATAGACACACTGGATCTTTTTAACATTTTGTTTGAAAAAGAACTGAAAGGGGCGCATAAAAAATGAGAGAAATCAGGACTTTCTTTCAATATGTCATTCCGTCCATATTCTCTTTTGCTCTGTCCGGCGTTTATGCGATTGTGGACGGTTTTTTTGTTGGAAACAGTATTGGAGATATAGGAATTTCCGCAATCAATATTGCTTATCCTGTCAGTGCTGTTCTTCAGGCTTTAGGGACAGGGCTTGGTATGGGCGGAGCCGTTTATTATTCGATCAATAAAGCGGAAAAAAATGAAAAACAAGCGAGAAAATTTGTGGCTGGCGCCATGTGGCTTTTAATCATTACCAGTGTGATACTGACGATAATTACTTTCGTGTGGACGACACCTCTTTTGCGGTTTCTTGGCGCTGAGGGGGAACTTCTTTCTCTGGGGGAAGAATATATTGCTATTATTGCATTGGGAGCAGGCTTACAGATCATCGGTACGGGAATGATACCCTTTATACGAAATCACGGCGGTTCGTTTTACGCTATGATGTCTATGGCTGCCGGATTTATCAAGAATATTATTCTTGATTACCTTTTTGTCTGGATATTTCATCAAGGCGTCGCAGAAGCGGCGATTGCAACCGTTATCGGTCAGGGAGTGACTTTCCTGACAGCGCTGATCTATATGCTGAGATATCAACAGTTTACTTTAAGTATGATGTTTTCCGATATAGCGTCAGTATCAAAAAATATTATTAAAATAGGAATTGCGCCTTTTGGACTGGCAATGACTCCCAATATTTCATTGATAATCATAAATTGCTTTTCGATTCTTTATGGGGGAGAAAAGGCGGTTGCTGTTTATTCCTGTATTGCGTACATCATATCGATTGTGTACTTGATTTTTCAGGGCATTGGAGACGGCAGTCAGCCGATTTTCAGCAAATACTATGGGGAAGGAAATTTTTCAAACCTCAGAGAAATCCGGAAGCTGGCATAATGAAAAAAACAAATTGAAAGTGGAGGAAATCAATAATGAAATCAGTTTTACTTATAGGACAGTCAAATATGGCAGGACGTGGATTTTTGAACGAGGTTACGCCCATTTATAATGAAAATATTTTTATGCTTAGAAATGGCAGATGGCAGATGATGACAGAACCTATTCACTTTGACCGGTCGGCTGCCGGTGTCGGACTGGCAGCGTCGTTTGCGCAGGCATGGTGTGTCGCAAATAAAAATGAACAGATCGGGCTTATCCCTTGTGCGGAAGGAGGAAGTTCTATTGATGAATGGAAGAAGGAAGGCGCTTTATTTCGCCATGCAGTCAGCGAAGCAAAGTTCGCCATGGAAGACAGCGAATTGACTGCGGTTTTATGGCATCAGGGAGAAAGTGATGGCTATAGTGAAAAATACAAAAATTATTATCAAAAACTGAATGTTTTAGTTCATTCATTCAGAAAAGAGCTGGGAACTCCAGAAATTCCGTTCATTGTCGGCGGTCTGGGAGATTATCTGGGGAAGTCTGGATTTGGCAGAAGTTGTGTAGAGCATGATTTGATTAATCAGGAATTATTTAAATATGCAGAAAATAATAAAAATTGTTATTTTGTAACAGGGGAAAAACTATACCCTAATCCAGATGGTATTCATATCAATGCAGAGTCTCAAAGAAGATTTGGCATCAGATATTTTAAAGCTTATCAGACCAAATCCAATATTGTTGAGCCATTAGACAATGAAGCGGATATCGTAAAGGAATTGTGTGAAAGAGAACATACGGTCGCAGAGAAAAGATACATAGCACTGGAACAATTTACATTGGGAAAAGGTTCTATGGAAGAAGTAATGAAATATTTAAAATAAAAGGAACAGGATTATGAAAGAAATAGAAATCAAGGACAGAGCTCCCCTGCTGGTTGAAAATGCTGAATTGAAAATCCCTATCAGATATGTTAGAATTGTAAAGAATTAGAAATCGATCCACAATCTGCATGTCCAGGTGCGTGATGAGAATACAGGAGGTTTTACAGGAATGGAAAGCTATAAGAAAGAATTTATCCAGTTCATGGTGGACAGCGATGTGCTGAAATTCGGAGAGTTTACGCTGAAGAGCGGAAGGAAGTCTCCGTTTTTTATGAATGCAGGCGGATATGTGACAGGCTCTCAGTTAAAAAAGCTGGGCGAGTATTATGCAAAAGCGATCCACAATACATATGGGGATGATTTTGACGTACTGTTTGGACCGGCATACAAGGGAATCCCGCTGAGTGTGGTTACAGCGATCGCATACAGCGAACTGTATGGAAAGGAAGTGAGGTATTGTTCAGACCGCAAGGAAGAAAAAGATCACGGCGCGGATAAGGGAAGTTTCCTCGGAAGTAAATTAAAAGACGGGGACAGAGTTGTCATGATCGAGGACGTGACCACATCCGGGAAGTCCATGGAAGAGACTGTGCCGAAGGTAAAGGGAGCGGCTGACGTAGAAATCGTGGGGCTCATGGTATCCCTGAACCGCATGGAAGTAGGAAAAGGCGGCGAGAAATGCGCGCTTGACGAGGTGAAGGACCTGTACGGCTTTGATACGGCAGCCATCGTGACGATGGAAGAAGTTGTGGAGTGTCTGTACAACAAAGAATACAAAGGAAAAGTTATCATTGACGATACATTAAAAGCAGCCATCGATACATACTATGAAACATATGGAGTAAAATAGGGAGGCGCGTACAATGGAAAAAGCATATCTTACAATGAAGAACAGCGGCGCAGGCAGTATTGCCATAGGGATCATCGTTCTGGTCGTAGGGATCACGGTGGGAGTGCTTTCCATCGTGAGCGGCGCCAGCCTGCTGAAGCATAAGAGAGAGATTACATTTTGACTGCGGGTTATCCGCAAGTCTGTTACGGGGACAGATCATATGCGATCTGTCCCTTGTTGGCTGAATATTCAGACGATTTAACCAAAAGGGGTCAGACCCCTTTTGGTCAAGCTGTCTGACAATTTATAAAGAGGTAAGATTTTGAGTGGCAGGAAAAAGAAAATATTCAGGGCAGTGGGAAAGGTCCTGTTTTTATTATATGTTGTTTTTCTGATCTATTTCCTGTTCCTTGCCGAATGGTACGGCAGGACGGGAATATCGGAGGAGTACCGGTACAATCTGGAATTATTCCGGGAGATCAAGAGGTTTATCATTTACAGGGAGCAGCTGGGGGTATTTGCTGTGTTTGCAAACCTGGCGGGGAATATCCTTATTTTTGTCCCGTATGGTTTTTTTATTTCCGTGGCGAGCAGGGAAAGAGGCTTTTTTAAGACTCTGTTTTTCAGCATGGGCCTGAGCCTGTGTGTGGAGATCATCCAGCTTTTTACGCGGGTGGGGAGCTTTGACGTGGATGATATCCTGCTGAACACGATCGGAGGCGTGCTCGGGTATATCGTCTTCCTGATATGTAATGGTATAAGGAGAAAACATGATGTTCGGAAATGAAAAAAGCGCTGAACAGCGGCAGAAGGAAAAGGAACGAAGAAAAAGGGGAACAAGGAAATACGGCAGGGCGAAATTCAAGAATTCCCGGAAAGGGATCCTGTCCTGTATCAGCGGCGCGGGGGCGCTCCTGATCCTGGGAGGATGTATTTTGTACGCATTTCTGGCCCGGGGGAAAGCTGCCGGGATCGTGGGCGGGATCGTGATCATCTCGTTCTTGCTCTCAATCTGGGGAATCCGCTGCGCGATACAGGGATTCCGGGAGAGAGACCGCAGTTACCTGACCTGCAAGATCGGGCTGCCGGTAAACGCGGCTGCACTGATCCTGTTCCTTGCGATATTTATAGGAGGCTTGAGCTGATGGGTGTGAAAGAGATACAGAAAGAAAAGAACGAACAGTATAAGGAGCGGCATGCGCTGGCCGTGGGACGGCTGAGAGGCATTGTCACGGAGGAGACGGCGCCGGGGAAGTACGTGCCGTATTTTCAGGACACGGCGCTCTTCCTGCTTGAGATTGAAAACGTCAGGAGCAAAGTCGCTTCCGGCGAGTGGGAGAGATACAGCCTGGAAGAAATGCAGAGTTTAAATGAGATCCTGTACAGTGACGTCCTCGGGGAGCGGTATGGAAGCAGTTATGCAAACCCTGTTTGTGCGGAGGAAAAGCTGGGACTGGGGCTTGGAAGGCTGTTAAGCCTTTTGTATACTGAGATGAGGTCCGGGATCCCATATTCTTTTGAGGACAGGAGAGATTACCTGACGATCCTCTATGAACTGTTTATCGAAGTGTACAACTGCTTTGAGAGAACAGCGGAAGAGGGAAAAGCGGAAGCCGGGAAGTCTGGTGAAGCTGAGGGTGCTTCGGAAGGGCTGGAAAAGCAGATCCGGGATATCATTTACTGGTATGCCAGCGATTACTGCGACGTCTTTCTGGCAGACAGGATCATGGAACAGATCGATCCGGAATATTCGTTCGCGGCGGATATCATCGAACATGCAGATCTGGAGGATGACCGCTATCTGTACCGCTTCGGAGAATATATCACAGAGAATGAACTGGGGACGGCGAGACATCTGCGCGCCCTTCCGGAGGAGACGATCCGGAGGATGGCGGACGTGTACACAGAAGGATACCGCATCGGATTCATCAATACAGGAAAAGACCTGTCAAAAAAATCCGTGGTCAATATCCGGTACAGCCTGGGATTTGAGCGAGTGATCCGGGCGGCGGTAGAAAATTTCCGCAAAATGGGCTTAAGACCTGTCATCTACCGGGCGGCATCCGGTGTGATCACAAAGCGGGAGCGCCATAAGATCGGTTATTACGGCGCGGTGGCTAACTGGCAGTATGAGTATGACCACCGTCAGGACCAGGCGCTCTTTATGGATAAGCGCTATATTGAGCGCAGGCTGGAAGTCATGCGCACTGTGTATGAACAGAACAGGGAGCTGGCGGCTCAGTTCGCGGGGCCGGCGGTGATGGAGACCTTCGGGGAGGCTCCGTTTTCACCAAAGGCAGTGCCTGAAGCCCCGTCCTATACGGAAGAGCAGAGGGAGCTGGCGCTTAGGTATGACAGCCGTTCCGGGCAGATCACAAATGAATATATCAGAGGAGAAGAGCGGAGTTTCACGATCGTTGCCTATCCGGTGCCTGAGATTGGGGAGAAGTACCCGGAGATCTTTGATGAAGTGATCCGGATTAACACGCTGGACGCTAAGCTTTACGAAAAAGTACAGCAGACCATGATCGACGCCCTTGATCAGGGAGAATATGTCCATGTGACCGGAAAGGGCGGGAACCGCACGGATATCCGGGTACACCTCCATCCGCTGGCAGACCCGGAGAAGGAAACGAAATTCGAAAACTGCGTGGCAGACGTAAATATCCCTGTTGGCGAGGTGTTCACGTCGCCTGTGCTGGAAGGGACAGACGGGGTGCTCCATGTGAGCAGGGTCTATCTGGAAGGCCTGGAGTACCGGGATCTGGAACTGACCTTCCGGGACGGGATGATCGAGGACTACCGGTGCGGGACCTTCCCGGACGAGGAGCAGGGCCGCAGGTATATTTACGACAATATCCTGAAAAACCACAGCACGCTGCCGCTCGGGGAGTTTGCCATCGGGACAAATACAACGGCATATGTGGCGGCGAAGAAATACGGCATTGAAGATAAGATGCCGATCCTGATCGCAGAAAAGACGGGACCTCACTTTGCCGTGGGCGATACATGCTATTCATGGAGCGAGGATATCCGGGTCTATAATCCGTCCGGGAAAGAGATCATAGCAAAGGATAATTCGATTTCCCTGAAAAGGCGCGATGACGTGTCAAAAGCATACTTCCACTGCCATACAGATATAACCCTGCCTTATGAAGAGTTAGAAGAAATAAGTGTAGTGACAAAAGAAGGGAAACACATTATACTATTAAAAGACGGAAAATTCGTACTTCCGGGAACAGAGATCTTAAATGAACCATTAAAAGAGCTTATAAATGAGAAGGAGGAAATGAAATGCCAAAAGTAGGAATCGTGATGGGCAGCGACTCAGACCTGAAGGTGATGAGCAAAGCTGCATCTATGCTGGAAAAATTCGGGATCGACTATGAGATGACGATCATCTCCGCGCACCGTATGCCGGATACATTTTTTGAGTGGGCAAAGGCAGCGGAAGGAAAAGGGATCAAGGTGATCATCGCGGGAGCCGGCATGGCGGCACATCTTCCTGGAATGTGCGCTGCGCTCTTCCCGATGCCGGTTATCGGAGTGCCCATGTCAGGAAAGAACCTGGACGGAATGGACGCGCTTTACTCGATCGTGCAGATGCCGCCGGGAATCCCGGTAGCGACAGTTGCCATTGACGGAGGGATGAACGCTGCAATCCTTGCGGCAAAGATCCTTGCCACATCAGATGAAGAAGTGCTTAAGAAACTGAAAGATTATTCCGCTGAACTGAAAGATACTGTGCAGGCAAAGGCGGATAAATTAAAAGAGATCGGCTATGAGGCGTATCTGAACAGCTGAGAGCCGGCTGGACAAGGCAGTATTGAAAACAGACATCCCGCGGGCCGGCGGGGTGCGGTAAGGAGATCAGATTATGGATTATAAAAATGCGGGCGTTGACATTGAGGCTGGCTATAGATCAGTTGAGCTTATGAAGGAGCATGTGAAGAAAACAATGCGCGGGGAGGTGCTCGGCGGGCTGGGCGGATTCTCCGGCGCGTTTTCCCTGGCAAAGATCAAAGAGATGGACGAGCCGGTGCTCCTCTCAGGGACGGACGGATGCGGGACAAAGGTCAAACTGGCGATGATCCTGGACAAACACGACACCATCGGTATCGACGCAGTGGCAATGTGTGTGAACGACATTGCCTGCGCGGGCGGGGAACCTCTGTTTTTCCTCGACTACATTGCCTGCGGCAAGAATGAGCCTGAGAAGATCGCGGAGATCGTAAAAGGCGTGGCGGACGGCTGTCTCCAGTCAGGCGCTGCCCTGATCGGCGGTGAGACGGCGGAACATCCAGGGCTCATGGCTGAGGACGAGTACGATCTGGCAGGCTTTGCGGTCGGCGTATGTGATAAGAAGGACATGATCACAGGAGAGAACTTAAAGCCGGGCGACGTGCTGATCGGCATGGCGTCTTCAGGCATCCACAGCAATGGATTCTCTCTCGTGAGAAAAGTCTTCAATATGAAGAGAGAAGCCCTGGATACATACTATGACAGTCTGGGGTGCACGCTTGGGGAAGCTCTGCTCGCCCCGACAAGGATCTATGTAAAAGCGCTGAAGAGTATCAAAGACGCTGGTGTCACTGTGAAGGCGTGCAGCCATATCACTGGCGGCGGATTTTATGAAAATGTACCCCGTATGCTGAAAGAGGGCACAAGAGCAGTCATAAAGAAGGACAGCTATCCGATCCCGCCGATTTTCAACATGCTTTCCGTGGACGGCGATGTAGAAGAGCATATGATGTACAATACGTTCAACATGGGACTGGGAATGGTCCTGGCAGTGGATGAGGCGGACGTGGACCGCGCGATGGAAGCCATCCGGGCAGCGGGAGAAGCTCCATATGTAGTCGGCAGCATCGCGGCGGGAGAAAAAGGAGTAGACTTATGTTAGAGACAAAAGCCGGGGCCGGCACGGAATGTGCAGGAACAGGCGTCCTTGAAGGGAACGCAGCCGGACCTTGCCGGATCGTGGTGATGGTATCCGGCGGGGGGACGAACCTCCAGGCGATCATTGACCGTGTGAAGGACGGCAGTATCACGAATACCGTGATCGCGGGAGTCATCAGCAATAACAGGAACGCATATGCCCTGAAGCGCGCGGAGGAGAACGGGATCCCCTCAAAATGTATTTCTCCAAAAGATTACGAGACCAGGGAGATTTTTAATGAAAAACTGCTGGAAGCAGTGAATGGATATGAGCCGGATCTTGTAGTCCTGGCAGGATTTCTGGTAGTGATCCCGCCGGAGATGACCGCGCAGTACCGCAACCGCATGATCAACATCCATCCGTCTCTGATCCCGTCTTTCTGCGGGAAGGGATATTATGGACTGAAGGTACACGAGGCGGCGCTTCAGCGCGGGGTGAAGGTTGTCGGCGCGACCGTGCATTTCGTGGATGAAGGGACAGATACCGGACCGATCATTCTCCAGAAGGCAGTGGAAGTAGAGCAGGGCGATACTCCGGAGATCCTCCAGAGGAGAGTCATGGAGCAGGCGGAGTGGAAGATCCTGCCCCGGGCCATCGACCTGATCGCAAACGGCCGGGTAAAGGTCGAGGGCAGCCATGCGGTGATAAGCAAATAAGGAGGTTACTTATGAAAGTACTGATCGTTGGAAGCGGCGGAAGAGAACATGCCATAGCGGCGAGCGTGGCGAAGAGCCCGCGGGCGGATAAGATCTACTGTGCTCCGGGAAATGCGGGGATCGCAGAGTATGCAGAGTGCGTGGACATCGGCCCCA
This sequence comes from uncultured Mediterraneibacter sp., assembly GCA_944376695.1. Classification (GTDB taxonomy): domain Bacteria; phylum Bacillota; class Clostridia; order Lachnospirales; family Lachnospiraceae; genus Mediterraneibacter. The sequence continues at coordinate 17,778 of CALWDM010000048.1, forward strand.
TGGAGTTCGATAAGCTGGCGGCATTTGCAAAAGAGAAAGAAATCGACCTGTGCATCGTGGGGATGGATGACCCGCTGGTGGGAGGTCTTGTGGACGTGCTGGAAGAAGCAGGGATCCGCACGTTCGGACCGAAGAAAAATGCGGCGATCCTCGAGGGATCCAAGGCATTTTCCAAGGACCTGATGAAGAAATATAATATCCCCACAGCGGCATACGAGAATTTCACTGACCCGGACAAGGCACTCGCCTATCTGGAGACGGCAAAATTCCCTATCGTCCTGAAAGCGGACGGGCTGGCGCTCGGGAAAGGCGTGCTCATCTGCCAGGATCTGGAAGAGGCGAAAGAGGGCGTGAAGACGATCATGCTGGACAAGAAGTTCGGGACAGCGGGAAATGAGATGGTCATCGAAGAATTTATGACCGGCAGGGAAGTATCCGTCCTCTCCTTCGTAGATGGAAAGACCATCAAGACCATGACAAGCGCCCAGGACCACAAGCGCGCAGGGGACGGGGATACCGGACTGAATACAGGCGGTATGGGCACATTCTCCCCGAGCCCGTTCTATACAAAAGAGGTAGAAGCATTCTGCGAGCAGCATATCTATCAGCCTACTGTGGACGCCATGGCAGCGGAAGGACGCCCGTTCAAAGGCGTGATCTTCTTCGGCCTGATGCTCACGGCGGACGGGCCGAAGGTGCTGGAGTACAATGCAAGGTTCGGTGATCCGGAAGCGCAGGTCGTGCTCCCGCGTATGAAAAACGACATTATCGACGTAGTCGAGGCATGTATCGACGGCACTCTGGACCAGATCGATCTCCAGTTTGAGGATAATGCGGCTGTGTGCGTGGTGCTTGCATCCGAGGGGTATCCGGTGAAGTATGAGAAAGGATTCCCCATCAGCGGTCTGGACAAGTTCAAAAAGCATGAGGGGTATTACTGCTTCCATGCTGGGACAAAGTTCGACGGGGATCAGATCGTGACAAACGGCGGCCGCGTGCTCGGGGTGACGGCAAAGGGGAAAGACCTGAAAGAGGCGAGAAAGAATGCGTACGCCGCGACCGAGTGGGTGCAGTTTGAGAATAAGTATATGAGACACGATATCGGGAAGGCAATCGATGAGGCTTAAATCTGGATTTGTGGGGGAGCCTTCCTTGCAGATATAACGTCCGAAAACCGTTGGTTTGTTGCAGGACGTTTTCGCGCGGACGGGGATATGGCTCTGGTTTCGGTTCCGTAATCTGGGAAAGACGTAAAAGGGAGAAAGCATGGCTAAAAGCAATTGTCCGGCGGAGATTCGGCTCCGCCTCAGGCATCCGCCGGACAATTAACGCTACGCTTCCTCCCTTTAAGTCTTTCCAGCAGATTACTCCAAGTCACCGCCGCCATATCCCCATCCGCCGCGAAAGGTGCATCAAAGGGGGACGGTTTTCTGCGCGCATCCGATCGGAAGGTCCCCGCAGGCAAATGCAGGATTTCGAAACGGGGGATGAAAGGGGAGCTTCAGCGGCGAAACAAGAAGTTATACCAATCGGAAGGGACCGCGGACTTCCGGGAGAGGGTTAGCCGTTCGATTTGGCCCAGCAAGCTGGGCCTCTCTTGTGATAGAATTCTGCCGGCAA
>CALWDM010000049.1 GCA_944376695.1 uncultured Mediterraneibacter sp.
TCTCCACCTTCCTTAATGATATATTATCATCTTTTGGTGGATTTAACGACTGCATTTAAATGATACTACTCCACTTGATATGGTTTCAAAAAATATCGACGATGCCTTTAACATCCTGATCAGCTATGACGAAAAGCGCAGAAAAAAGATTGCGGAGAGAGAAGAGTACATTGATTTCCTTAACAAAGGAATATCTGAGTATATCGTATCCCTGATGACCAGCGAGAAGTCCATGTCGGATTCCATTCAGATCAACGGATACTATGTGATTATCAGCAATCTGGAGCGCATCGGCGACCACGCGGTCAATCTCGCCGAATATGCGGACGACATGAAGAAATGGGACCAGCGGTTCTCGGAAAATGTGCTCGAAGAGCTGGAGGAGATGAAGAAGCAGTGTATGAGCGCCCTGGATAATGTGAAGGATGTCACCCCGGACAACGTAGGAAGCGTCCTGAACCAGGCGGTCGTAATGGAGCAGAAAAATGACGACATGAGAGATAAATACTTCAAGAAGCAGCTCCAGCGTTTAAAGAAAGGCAAATGCAAGCCCCAGGGCGGCATTGTGTTCTCCGAAGTCCTTACGGATTTTGAGAGGATGGGAGATCATACGCTCAACATTGCACAGCAGTATAAAGAAATGGCGCAGTGATTTTCGGACCTGTGGACGTCAGCCTGCATTGGTCTCTCAGAAATACAGAAGTTGTCAGCGGAGAAGGCGCTGGAGGACAGTCTGTATCAGAAAATGGAATTTAACGCGTGATAGCGCGCAGTATTGATTTATGCACAATTTTAAATTTGCTTTATCAAGTATATATTCCTCTGTTTTACAGATACTACATTTACTGACAGAAAACAGTAAGATATGCAGATATCTGTAAAACGGAGGTTTTTTATATGAAAGCGACGGGGATAGTTAGGCGGATCGACGACCTGGGGCGTGTCGTCGTTCCAAAGGAGATCAGGAGAACGCTCCGCATCCGGGAGGGTGATCCTCTGGAGATTTTTACGGACCGGGAGGGGGAGATCATCCTGAAAAAATATTCGCCCATCGGTGAGCTTGGAAACCTGGCAAAGCTGTATGCGGAGAGTCTGTCCCAGACCATGGGGTGCACAGTTTGCATCACGGACACGGACCAGGTGGTGGCTTCGGCGGGGAGCGGCAGGAAAGAGCTTCAGGATCAGTTTATCGGACAGGAACTGGGAAGCGCCATGAAGGACCGCTCACAGATCCTTGCCCGGAATGGCGACGTCTCTTATATTAAAGTAACTTCGGATATGAAAGATTACTTTGATGAAGTGATCTGTCCGATTATCTGCGAAGGAGATGTGATAGGGGCAGTGGCAATGCTTAATAAGGATGAGAAAAGACGGTTCGGAGAAGTGGAGCAGAGGATCGCGTACAGCGCCGCGGATTTCCTGGGACGTCAGATGGGTTAGGAGATTTTATGGAATAAATCCTTCCGGACAAACATAAGCTTTACCAGCAGGATGGAAAGTGAAGGATCATTTGACCGGGAGGGTGACAGGATATGGAGAAAAACACAGCAGGCGGAAAGGGGATAGAACAGGCGTCAGTCAGGATACTGAAGTCGCTTTTGTGCGCGTATGCGGCGACAGGCATCATGCTTCTCATACTGACGCTGCTTCTGTACAAAGCAGGCCTCAGCGAAGAAAATGTAAATGCGGGGATCATACTCACTTATATCATATCGACATTTGCAGGCGGGTTCGTGATCGGAAAGCTGATGGGAGTCAGGAAATTCCTGTGGGGGCTCCTTACCGGAGTTCTGTATTTTGTGCTTCTTCTGCTGATTTCCCTGGGGGTTTATCATTCTGTCCAGGGAGAGCCTGTGAATCTGCTGACGACGTTTCTTCTGTGCGCGGGCGGAGGCATGCTGGGCGGGATGGTGTCGTAAAGCTGGGCGGGATGGCATCGTAAAAAAAGGCTTCCATATCCCCGTGACCTGTGATATAATATCCGAAGCAATATGTTGTAGGATATTAGGAGGACAGAAGTATGAAACACATTAAGACATTAAATACACAGACATTAAATAATACAGTGAAAAAAGGCGGATGCGGAGAGTGCCAGACATCCTGCCAGTCAGCATGCAAGACATCCTGTACAGTAGGAAATCAGACCTGTGAAAACAGAAAGTAAGTGTTCGGGACACACAAGAAAACAAGGGGAAAGGCAGCGGTTTTTCTGACCGCTGCCTTATGCATGTTAAAAGTGCGCGCGTGCCGGGAGCGTCTGGCGCGGCATGTATAGATGAAGGGGAGCATTTAGAAAGAGAGGTACTAATTGTGATACATCTGTATCAGAACAACGGATATAATATCGTCCTCGACGTGAACAGCGGTTCTGTGCATGTGGTGGACAAGGCGGCATACGATGTGATCGGCGCCCTGGAGGAACAGAATGAGTTCCACACGCCGGACACACTTAAGAGCCCTGAGACGGCCGCGTACTTAAAGGAGCGACTGGGGCAGGAATATGCGGAAGAGGATCTGACGGACATCCTGGAGGCTGCCGCAGAGCTGGCAGGGCAGGGCAGGCTGTTTACCCGGGATGTGTACGGGGATTTTATCGACGAAGTAAAGCAGAGAAAGACCGTGGTCAAGGCGTTGTGCCTGCATATCGCCCACGACTGCAATCTTGCCTGCAAATACTGCTTCGCCGAGGAGGGCGAATACCACGGGCGGCGGGCGCTCATGTCCTATGAAGTGGGAAAGAAGGCGCTGGACTTCCTGATCGCCAATTCCGGAAAGCGGAGAAATCTGGAGGTGGATTTCTTCGGCGGGGAACCGCTGATGAACTGGCAGGTCGTAAAAGACCTGGTGGCTTACGGCAGAGAGCAGGAGAAACTCCACGGCAAACATTTCAGATTCACTCTTACGACCAACGGCGTGCTCTTAAACGACGAGGTACAGGAGTTTGTCAACAAAGAGATGGACAATGTGGTGCTGAGTCTGGACGGAAGGAAAGAGGTCAATGACAGGATGCGCCCGTTCCGCAGCGGGAAGGGAAGCTATGAGCTGATCGTGCCGAAGTTCCAGAAGCTGGCTGAAAGCAGGAACCAGCAGAAATACTACATACGGGGAACATTTACGAGGAACAACCTGGACTTCTCAAATGACGTTCTGCATTTTGCAGAGCTTGGATTTAAACAGATCTCTATTGAACCTGTGGTTGGTGAGGATACGGACCCGTATGCGATCCGCAGGGAAGACCTGCCCCGGATCTTTGAGGAGTATGATAAGCTGGCAAAGATTATGGTAGACAGGGAGAAAAGCGGCAGAGGGTTTACCTTCTTCCACTTTATGATCGACCTGGAGGGCGGGCCCTGCGTGGCCAAGCGGCTTTCTGGCTGCGGCTCGGGCACGGAGTACCTGGCGGTGACCCCGTGGGGCGATCTCTATCCGTGCCACCAGTTTGTGGGGCAGGAAGAGTTCCTGATGGGAAATGTGGAGGAAGGGCTCACCCGCCCGGACATTGGGGATGCATTCCGGGGATGCAGCGTTTACTCAAAGGAAGGCTGCAAGAAATGTTTCGCAAGATTCTACTGCAGCGGGGGCTGTATGGCGAACTCTTATAAATTCCATCACTCGATCAACGACACCTATGAGGTGAGCTGTGAGATGGAGCGCAAACGCGTAGAATGCGCGATCATGATAAAAGCGGCTCTGGCGGACGCCTGAACCGTAAGAAAAAAGGAAAGGAATGTACAGTCATGAAAAAGAGCAGAGGTATAATCAGCCTGATCCTTGTGGCTGCTGTCATGGCGCTGATCGGTGTGACGACGATCCTCGGTCTGGACTCAGACGGGATGGGAGCTGCAAGGAACATCAATCTCGGTCTTGACCTTGAGGGCGGCGTGAGCATCACCTATCAGGTAAAGGGAGAGACGCCTTCTCAGGAGGATATGGACGACACGGTGTACAAGATGCAGCGCCGTGTAGAGCAGTACAGCACAGAGGCACAGGCATACCAGGAAGGAAATAACCGGGTGAGCATCGAGATCCCGGGCGTTGAGGACGCAAATACGATCCTCGAGGAACTGGGACAGCCGGGTTCTCTGTATTTTATCAGGCACTATGACAGCGAGGGAAATGAAAACTACACCTTCGGCGCGGACGGTTATGTATTGAATAAAGATATCGAAGAGCTGAAAGGGACAGACTCCATTGTCCTGACAGGTTCTGAGGTGAAATCCGCGTCAGCGGGGGCTTATCAGGACCCCACGACAGGAGCCCAGGAGTACGGCGTGGACCTGACCCTGACGGACGAGGGCACCGCAGCGTTTGCCGCGGCGACTGAAGAGGCGTACAACAACGGCAATGACACGATCGCGATCTACTATGACGGTGACCTGATCAGCGTTCCGGAGGTAAATGCTGTGATCGAAAACGGGCAGGCTCAGATCTCCGGCGAGGGCATGACTTATGAGGAGGCGGACAACATTGCCTCAACGATCCGCATCGGCGGCCTGAATCTGGAGCTGGAAGAGATCAGCTCCAAAGTCGTGGGCGCGCAGCTCGGCGAGGAAGCGATCAGCACCAGCCTTCTGGCGGGAGCCATCGGACTTGCCCTTGTATGTATCTTCATGATCTTTGTATACCTGCTTCCAGGTCTGGCATCCAGTATTGCCCTTGTATTTTACACCGGGCTGACACTGGTGCTCCTGAATGCGTTTGACATCACGCTGACCCTGCCGGGTATCGCGGGTATCATCCTCGGCATCGGTATGGCGGTGGATGCGAATGTGATCATCTTCGCCCGAGTGAAAGAGGAACTCTCAGCAGGGACCTCTGTGCACGCGTCGCTCAGGGCAGGTTTCCATAAGGCCATGTCTGCAATCCTGGACGGAAACATTACCACCCTGATCGCTGCGGCAGTGCTCTGGTTCCGCGGAAGCGGCCCGGTAAGAGGATTCGCCCAGACTCTGGCGCTCGGTATCGTGGTATCCATGTTTACAGCGCTTGTCGTGACAAGGCTCATTGTATTCTCATTCTACGCGCTGGGGATCAGGAACCCGAAGGTTTACGGACGTGTCAGGGCGCCGAGGAAGCCCATCGACTTCGTCGGAAGGAGAAAGGTCTTCTTCATTGTCTCTATCCTGCTGTGCGTCAGCGGATTTGCAGGCACGGGGATCAACCAGGCGCGCGGCGCAGGAGCCATGAATTACAGCCTTGATTTCGCAGGCGGTACGGCGACCACCGTGACGTTTGACAAAGAATATACTCTGGATGAGATCGACAGCCAGATGATCCCTGAGCTGGAGGACATCACTGGGGACAGAAATATCCAGGTACAGACAGTCAAGGGGACAAACCAGGTTGTGTTTAAGACTCAGACACTGGATCTCGACAAACGTGAAGCGTTTGAGACCTATATGCAGGAAGACTTCGGTGTGACCGAGGAGATCACGACAGAGAACATCAGTTCCACAGTCAGCTCCGAGATGAGGACAGACGCTGTGATCGCGGTGCTCATCGCGACGGTCTGCATGCTGCTCTACATCTGGTTCCGCTTTAAGGATATCCGTTTCGCGACCAGCGCGGTGCTGGCGCTTGTGCATGACGTGCTCGTGGTATTTGCCTTCTATGTGATCGCAAGAGTATCTGTGGGCAATACGTTCATCGCATGTATGCTGACCATCGTCGGATACTCCATCAACGCGACGATCGTCATCTTTGACCGTATCCGCGAGGAGCTTAAGGCAAACGGAAGGGCAGCGGACAATCCGGCAGTGCTCAAAGAGCTTGTCAACCGCTGCATCACACAGACGCTGACAAGAAGTATCTATACTTCTCTGACGACTTTCATCACGATCGCGGTGCTCTATATCATGGGCGTAAGCTCCATCAAAGAGTTCGCCCTGCCGCTGATGGTAGGTATCGTATGCGGCGCGTACTCATCTGTATGCATCACAGGTGCGCTCTGGTTTACAATGAAGACGAAGGGCATGAAGATGTCCGCAGTCAACGCGCTGGCTGACAAAGGCGCAGACGGGACGGCAAAGACGTCTGAAAGCGCGCAGCCGGCGGAGAAGGCCGCTTCAAAGAAGGCGAATACAAAGGCTGATGAGTCCGGGAATACCCAGAATAAAGCAGCTGAGAAAAAGAGCGGCGGAAGCGCTTCCGCGGGAAAAGAAAGCGGACGTACGCAGGCACATTCTGTCAGGAGATATACAAAGAACAGATCGCAGAAGAACTGAGCCTGTGCGTGGCAGACCTGCTGACGGGAGCGGGATGGATAGCGATGGTGACCGGGCCATTGTAAAACCATACTCCATGGCATCGAATTTTATATGAAACATATAGCCTGTAAATTTAGTGAGCTCGGGCGCACTTCATGTGGAATGAGACATCTTCCGCATGGAGCGCGCCCGTCTTTACTTTTGTCCGGATCAATGATATATATAAAAGGGAAAATGAAGGAGGCATACAGGATGCAGCGCTGGTTTATCACAATGAAAAAAGCAGACTTTAACAGGATCGGGGAAAAGTACCATATCTCTCCGGTCGTGGCGCGCCTGATCCGCAACCGGGATATCATCGGGGACGATGCCATTGACTTCTATCTGAACGGGACGATCGCGGATCTGTACGACGGCATGTTGATGCGTGATATGGATCGGGCGGTGGAGATCCTCGCGGAGAAGATCCGGGAGGAGAAGCGGATCCGTGTGATCGGGGATTATGACATTGACGGCGTCAACGCCGCCTATATCCTCCAGGAAGGACTGTCCGGCCTGGGAGCGGACGTGGACACAGACATCCCGGACCGGATCAAAGATGGGTACGGGCTGAACAGGATGCTCATCGACCGGGCGATCGATGACGGCATCGATACGATCGTGACCTGCGACAATGGGATCGCGGCGTCAGAGGAGATCGCGTACGCAAAAGATAACGGGCTGACTGTAATTGTGACGGACCACCATGAAGTGCCGTATATTGAGATGGACGGGGAGAAGGAGTATATCCTCCCAAAGGCAGACGCAGTGGTGAACCCTCACCGGCCGGACTGCGGGTATCCCTTCAAGGGGCTGTGCGGCTCGGCAGTGGCATATAAGCTGATAGAGGCGCTCTGCAATGTCATGCAGAGGGATTCTGAGGACATGGATTACCTGATGGAAAACGTAGCCATCGCTACTGTGGGCGATGTGATGGATTTAAAGGGAGAAAACCGCATCTTTGTAAAGCAGGGGATCGAGATGCTTAAGCGCACGCAGAATCCGGGCTTGAAGGCGCTGATCGAATGCACGGGCATTGACGTGGACCGCCTGAACGCCTACCATATCGGATTTGTCATCGGTCCCTGCATCAATGCCAGCGGAAGGCTGGATACTGCGAAGCGGGCAATGGAACTGCTGAGCGCCAGGACGAGGCGCGACGCGGTGATGCTGGCGGAGGATCTCAAAGCCCTCAATGACAGCCGCAAGGAGATGACAGAGCGTGGCGTAGCGGAGGCGGTTAATCTGATCGAGACTACATCCCTGAAAGACGACCGTGTGCTGGTCGTCTATCTGCCGGATTGCCATGAGAGCATCGCCGGGATCATCGCGGGCAGGATCCGGGAGCGGTATTACCGTCCGGTCTTTGTGCTGACAAAGGCGGAGGAAGGGGTGAAAGGCTCCGGACGGTCCATCGAAGCCTACGATATGTTCGCTCAGATGTGCAGGTGCAGGGCGCTGTTCACGAAATTCGGCGGGCATAAGCTGGCGGCGGGGCTTTCTCTTGAGGAGGGGAATGTACAAAGGTTCCGGGAGACGATCAATGCACTCTGCGATCTGACAGAGGAGGATCTTCAGGAAAAGGTGTCCATTGACATGCAGCTCCCCTTCCCTCATATTACGGAGCAGCTCGTGCAGGAACTGGAACTCCTTGAGCCGTTCGGAAAAGGCAACCCGAAGCCGCTGTTCGCGGGAAAAGACCTGAGAGTCATCAGCCCGCGCATTTTCGGGAAGAACCGGAATGTGCTGAAATGCCGTCTGGAAGACACGCAGGGGAATCAGATGGAGGCAGTGTATTTCGGGGATGTGGAGAAATGCCTGAAGACAATGGAAGAGAAGAAGGTTATGTCTTTTACATATTATCCTTCTGTGAATGAGTATATGGGACGCAGGACCATGCAGGTCACGATCGTGGATTACCAGTAGGGAAATGTGCTGACAGTCATTGTCTGCTTTTTGTCTGCCATGTCAAAAAACAGTGGATTTTGCAGGCCCACAGCATAAAAATATTTGAAAAAACCGGATTTAATGCTATACTAATACTATTGCAGACATGATCATGAGGCCGGGACAGGCCTGGATCGGAAGGGGGATCTGATATGGCAGGCACACCGGAATATGTACAGTTGAATAAAAACCTGGAGATCGTGGACGGTCACGCGGTAAAAGCGCCGGAAGACTATCAGGACCCGGAGCAGCTCTACCAGGCGCTGGTCGCCCGGGTGAGGAAATACCATCCTTCCACGGATATCTCCATGATCGAGAAGGCATACCGCATCGGGCGGGAAGCCCACAAAGACCAGGTGAGGAAGTCCGGGGAGCCGTACATCATCCATCCGCTCTGGGTGGGGATCATCCTGGCGGACCTGGAGATGGACAAAGAGACGATCGTGGCGGGAATGCTCCACGATGCGGTGGAAGATACAGAGATGACGCTGGAAGATGTCACCAGGGAGTTCGGCGAGGAGGTCGCCCTTCTGGTGGACGGCGTCACAAAGCTGGGTCAGCTCAGCTATTCCCAGGATAAACTGGAAGTCCAGGCAGAGAACTTAAGAAAGATGTTCCTCGCCATGGCAAAGGATATCCGGGTGATCATTATTAAACTGGCGGACCGTCTCCACAATATGCGCACACTGGAATTTATGACTCCGGCGAAGCAGCAGGAGAAGGCAAGGGAGACCATGGACATCTACGCTCCCATCGCCCAGAGGCTCGGTATCTCCAAGATCAAGACAGAGCTTGACGACCTGTCGCTGAAATACTGGAAGCCGGACGTATATAACCAGCTTGTGAAGGATCTGAACGCCCGCAAGACCGAGAGGGAAGAGTTCGTCCAGCAGATCGTGGCGGAAGTTTCCAGGCATATGGCCAACGCCCACATTAAGGCAAAGGTGTACGGGCGCGTGAAACATTTCTTCAGCATTTATAAGAAAATGGTCAATCAGAATAAGACGCTGGACCAGGTGTACGACCTGTTCGCCGTGCGTATTATCGTTGACACGGTAAAAGACTGCTACGCGGCCCTGGGAGTGATCCATGAGATGTACACTCCGATCCCGGGGCGCTTTAAAGATTATATCGCAATGCCGAAGCCGAATATGTACCAGTCGCTGCACACGACCCTGATGGGACCGTCCGGGCAGCCGTTCGAGATCCAGATCCGAACGGAAGAGATGCACAAGACTGCGGAATACGGTATCGCAGCGCACTGGAAGTATAAAGAAGGCGCGGATGCTGCGAAGAGTATGGAGTCCCAGGAGGCAAAGCTGAACTGGCTGCGCCAGATCCTGGAGTGGCAGCGGGACATGTCCGACAACCGGGAGTTTTTAAGCCTGTTAAAAGGCGACCTGGATCTGTTCGCGGAGGACGTGTACTGCTTTACCCCGAACGGGGATGTGAAGAACCTGCCCAATGGTTCTACGCCGGTGGACTTCGCCTATGCGATCCACAGCGCGGTGGGCAACAAGATGGTCGGCGCAAGGGTCAATGGCAAGCTGGTGAATATTGACTACAAGATCCAGAACGGCGACAGGATCGAGATCCTGACGTCCCAGAATTCCAGGGGACCGAGCCGTGACTGGCTGAACATCGTCAAGAGCACCCAGGCGAAGAATAAGATCAACCAGTGGTTTAAGAAAGAGTTTAAAGAAGATAATATCATCCGGGGCAAGGAGCTGATCGTTTCTTACTGCCGGAGTAAATCCATCAATCTGCAGGATATCCTGAGACCGAAGTATATGCAGATCGTGCAGAAAAAGTACGGGTTCCGCGACTGGGACGCAGTGCTGGCGGCGATCGGGCACGGCGGTCTGAAGGAAGGCCAGGTCGTGAACCGGCTTTTCGAGGAATACGAAAAAGAACACAAAAAGGAGATCACAGACGAGACGATCCTGGAGCGGATCTCCGAGGCGAACAGCAAGAAGGTCCACATCGCCAAATCCAAGAGCGGCATTGTGGTCAAGGGCATCAACGACATGGCGGTGCGCTTCTCCAAATGCTGCAACCCGGTGCCGGGGGATGAGATCGTGGGCTTTGTCACAAGGGGCAGAGGCATGTCCATCCACCGCACGGACTGTGTCAACATGCTTCATCTTTCCGAGGCGGAGCGGGGCAGGCTGATCGAGGCGGAGTGGGAGGATCCCGAAGAGACAGAAGGCGGCGGACAGTACCTGGCCGAGCTGAAAATGTACGGGAATGACCGTCAGGGCCTGCTCATGGATATATCCAGAGTGTTCACAGAGGCAAAGATCGATGTGAAATCCATGAACATCCGCACCAGCAAGAAAGGGACCGCTACCATTGATACCGGATTCATCGTGCACGGGCGCGAGGAACTGAACAGCGTGATCGGAAAGCTGCGCCAGGTGGACGGCATCCTGGACATCGAGCGGAATGCAGGATAGGAGAAGGGAAAATATATGGAAGTCAGAAAATTTGTGCTCGGGCCTGTGGAGACAAACTGCTATATCGGGATCAATGAGGAGACGAAAGAGTGCTTTCTCATTGACTCTGCCACATGCCCGCCGGAGTTTGCAAGCTATATCAAAAATGCAGGGCTGACCGTAAAAGCGGTCCTGCTGACACACGGGCATTTTGACCATATTATGGGGCTGGACGCGCTCCTGAAAGAATTTCCTGTGCCCGTGTATGCGCACGAGGCGGAGAGGGAGGTGCTGGAGAGCGAGCAGTTAAACTCTTCTGCGTCCATGTTCGGACAGCCATATTCGTTTTCGGGAGCGGACTATGTGACCAACCGTCAGGAACTCAGGATCGCGGGATTTGAGATCCGGGTTATCTACACTCCGGGCCATACAGCCGGCGGATGCTGTTATTATATAGAGAAGGAAAAGACGCTGTTCAGCGGGGATACTCTCTTTCACGGATCTGTGGGACGGACAGACCTTCCGACAGGCAGCATGGGACAGCTGGTAAACTCCATCCGCGACCGGCTCTTCGTCCTGCCGGATGATACGAAGGTCTATCCGGGCCATATGGAAGAGACGACCATCGGATACGAGAAGAAATATAATCCATTTATATAGGAAAAGAGAAACATGATCGAGATCGCATGTAAAAAAACGAAATTCACTTATAATGTATATCATATCACAAAGGCATTTTTCCCGGATGAGGAAATCGTGCAGAAGGTTGATGAAAAGCAAGAATCTCTCGTGGAGCTGAAGTTCCCCGGAGGCTCTTGCTTTTCCCTTGCGCCGGGGGACATTGCGGGAGAACTGGCGCAGGATGCCGGGGGCAGGACCGGGGCGCAGGCCGCCGGAGATGAAAACGCGGTACAGGATGCGGCGCGTTTGCACGGCTCTGAGGAGGATGCCGTGCAGGCGGAGAAGCGCGCGGTGACCCGGAGAGTCTACCGCTTTCTGTGCGAGGAGTCCGGCAGGGAGCTTGCATGGGGGACTCTTACGGGAGTCCGCCCGACCAAACTGCCGATGCAGATGCTGGAGGAAGGGAAGACAAGAGAGGAAATCACAGGGTTTCTCGAGAAAGAATATTTTGTCACTCCGCAGAAGGCGGAGCTGGGATACGAGATCGCCTGCCGGGAGAAGGCGCTCCTGGAGAAACTTGACTGCCGCGGCGGGTTCAGCCTGTATGCGGGGATCCCGTTCTGCCCGAGCGTGTGCTCCTACTGTTCTTTCAGTTCTTCCCCTATCGGAGCGTGGAAAGATCAGGTGGACCGCTATCTGGACGCCCTGGTCAAAGAACTCCGGGCCATCGGGAGGATGGCGCAGGGGAGATACCCGGACACCGTGTACATTGGCGGAGGCACGCCTACCACACTGGAGCCGGACCAGCTCAGAAGGCTGCTCACGGAGATCACAGAAAATTTTGACCTGAGCCATACCGTGGAGTTTACCGTGGAGGCGGGACGCCCGGACAGCATCACAGAGGAAAAGCTCGCCGTGCTGAGGGAATTCCCAGTCACAAGGATTTCCATCAACCCCCAGACCATGCAGCAGAAGACGCTGGATCTGGTAGGACGGGAGCACACCGTGGAAGACGTCTGCGAAGCGTACGCAATGGCCCGGCGGATGGGATTTGACAATATTAACATGGACCTGATCGCAGGACTCCCGGGAGAGGACGCGGCGGACATGGCGGACACCCTGTCCCGGATCGAGGCTATGCAGCCGGACAGCCTGACCGTCCACTCCCTTGCCATCAAGCGGGCCGCGAAGTTCGGGCAGGAGGGGCGTACCATAGATCTCCGCTCCGAGATCTCCCAGATGGTGGACGCGGCGGCGAAGAGCGCCGATAGAATGGGGCTGAAGCCGTATTACCTGTACCGCCAGAAAAATATCGCCGGGAATTTTGAAAATGTGGGCTATGCGAAGCTTGACAAAGCGGGAATATACAATATACTGATTATGGAAGAAAAGCAGACCATCCTTGCCGCGGGCGCGGGCGCGTCCACAAAGGTGCTGCTTGAGAAGCCCATACGGACGGAAAAGGGCAAAGAGATCGACCTCGTCCATGTGGAAAATGTAAAGAATATCACTGAGTACATCGACCGGATCGATGAAATGATAGAACGAAAACACCGCCTGGGTGTAACCACTATGCCGTGAGGAGCGCGGCGCATAGATGAAAGGAGAATGGCTATGGCGCTGAAGAAGAAGCCGGTTACCGGCATGAAGGATATCATGCCCGCTGAAATGGAGATCAGGGATTATGTGATCGGACTGATCAAAGACACATACAGGACCTTTGGGTTTTCCTCTATGGAGACCCCCTGCGTGGAGCACATTGAGAACCTGTGCAGCAAACAGGGCGGGGACAATGAGAAACTCATATTTAAGATCTTAAAACGCGGGGAAAAGTTAAAGATCGACGAGGCGAAGGAAGAGGCAGACCTGGTGGACGGCGGGCTGCGCTATGACCTGACGGTCCCCCTTTCCAGATATTACGCAAACCACGCGAACGAGCTGCCCTCTCCTTTTAAGGCGCTGCAGATGGGAAATGTATGGAGAGCGGACCGTCCTCAGAGAGGACGCTACCGCCAGTTCATGCAGTGCGATATCGATATCCTGGGCGAGCCGTCCAACCTGGCGGAGATCGAGCTGATCCTGGCGACGACGACTCTTCTCGGGAAGCTGGATTTTCAGAACTTTACGATCCGCATCAATGACCGCCGTTTCTTAAAGGCAATGGCAGCGTACAGCGGATTTGAAGAAAAGGATTATGACAGCGTGTTCATCACCCTGGACAAGATGGACAAGATCGGTATGGACGGCGTGGCGGCTGAGTTAAAGGAGAACGGCTATGCGGAAGATTCGGTGGAAAAATATCTCGCGCTCTTTCAGGAGATTACGAACGATGTGGAGGGCGTCCGCAAGTGTAAAGAGAAACTGGAAGGCTATCTCGCGCCTGAGGCGGCAGATTCACTGGAAATGATCATCACCAGCGTGGAGAGCCAGAAGGAAGCGGACTTTAAGATGAGCTTTGACCCTACGCTCGTGAGGGGCATGTCTTATTACACAGGAACGATCTTCGAGATTTCCATGGATGAGTTCGGCGGAAGCGTCGGCGGCGGCGGACGCTATGATGAGATGATCGGCAAATTTACCGGACAGGATACCCCGGCGGTAGGATTCTCCATCGGCTTTGAGCGTATTGTCATGCTCCTTCTTGAGCGCGGCTATCAGGTGCCGACAGGAAAGAAGAAAAAGGCGTATCTCCTGGAGAAGAAGCTGCCTCAGGAGAAGCTCCTGGAGGTGCTGGCGCAGGCGCGTGAAGACCGGGAGAACGGGTATCAGGTCATGCTGGCCAATATGAAGAAGAACAAGAAGTTCCAGAAGGAACAGCTTGCAGAACAGGGATATACAGAGATTACGGAGGTGTACAATGGCTGAGTCAATGAAAGGGCTTAAGAGGACTCACCGCTGCGGCGAGCTCTCCGCGGCAAATGTGGGTGAGAAAGTGACCATCATGGGATGGGTGCAGAAGAACAGGAACAAGGGCGGACTTGTGTTCACGGATGTGCGCGACCGCTCCGGCATTATCCAGGCAGTGTGCGAGGAAGGGAAGACAGACGCAGCGCTCCTTGAGAAGGCGGCGTCCCTGCGCTCCGAGTACGCGGTGGCGATCGTGGGAGAGGTGGCGAGACGTTCCGGCGCGGTGAATGACAAGATCGCGACAGGAGAGATCGAGGTCATCCCGAGTGAACTGCGTATCCTTTCTGAATCCCAGACTCCTCCGTTCCCGATCGAGGAGAATGCAAAAACCAAAGAGGAAGTGCGCCTGAAATACCGCTATCTCGACCTGAGAAGGCCGGACCTGCAGCGCAACCTCATGATGAAGAGCCAGGTCATGACCCTGACCCGCCAGTTCTTCTCCGAGGAAGGCTTCCTCGAGATCGAGACCCCCATGCTGGGAAAGACCACTCCGGAGGGGGCGAGAGATTATCTCGTGCCCAGCCGTGTGCATCCGGGATGCTTCTACGGGCTGCCCCAGTCTCCGCAGCTCTACAAGCAGCTCCTGATGTGCTCCGGGTTTGACCGCTATATCCAGATTGCCAGATGCTTCCGCGACGAGGACTTAAGGGCGGACCGCCAGCCGGAGTTCACACAGATCGATATGGAGCTGTCTTTTGTGGACGTGGACGATGTGATCGACGTCAATGAGAGATACCTTGCGAAGCTCTTTAAAGAGGTGCTGGACGTGGAGGTACAGCTGCCGATCCAGCGCATGACATGGCAGGAGGCGGTGGACCGCTTTGGTTCCGACAAGCCGGACCTGCGCTTCGGCATGGAGCTGACCGATGTGACGGATGTGGTAAAAGGCTGCGGTTTCGGCGTGTTCACAGGCGCTATCGAGAACGGCGGCAGCGTGCGCGGCATCAATGCCAAAGGCCAGGGCGCGATGCCGAGAAAGAAGATCGACAAGCTGACTGCATTTGTAAAAGACTACGGCGCGAAAGGGCTTGCGTACATCGCTCTCCAGGAGGACGGAAGCGTGAAATCCTCCTTCGCCAAGTTCATGAGCGAGGAAGAAATGTCCGCCCTCATCAGCGCTATGGACGGGCAGCCGGGCGACCTGCTCCTCTTTGCGGCTGACAAAAATAAAGTCGTGTGGGATTCTCTCGGAGCGCTCCGTGTGGAGCTGGCAAAAGAGCTGGATCTCTTAGATAAAGATGAATTCCGCTTTGTGTGGATCACAGAGTTCCCGCAGTTCGAGTGGAGCGATGAGCAGGGACGCTATCTTGCCATGCACCATCCGTTTACCATGCCTATGGAAGAGGACCTTCCGCTCCTGGAGCAGGGGAAACTCGGGGAAGTGCGCGCGAAGGCTTACGATATCGTGCTCAACGGAAATGAGATCGGAGGCGGAAGCGTCAGGATCCATCAGAATGACATCCAGGAGAAGATGTTCGAGGCGCTCGGATTTACAAAAGAACAGGCGCACACCCAGTTTGGATTCCTGCTCGAGGCGTTTAAATACGGAGTGCCGCCGCACGCAGGGCTTGCCTACGGCCTGGACCGTCTTGTCATGCTCATGGCAAAACAGGACAGTATCCGCGATGTGATCGCGTTCCCGAAGATCAAGGATGCATCCTGCCTGATGACAGAGGCGCCGACACCGGCAGACCAGAAGCAGCTTGACGAGCTGGGGCTGGAAGTGAAGGCGGAGCCGGAAGCGTAAAGGGCAGCCGTTTCATCTCTCCGCAGTATGCACAAAAATAGTCAGGAGGCGAACTGTTATGAAAGAAGTTTTCAAACGGAAGTACAGAGTTCTGTATGGTGCGGCAAAAATGCGGATGCTGCGTTTAGTTAGGATGCTGCTTTTAGTTATAATGATCATTCCCGCAATGGCCGCGGGATGTGGAAAGCAGGAGACTGAGGAAGACAAAGGAAGCCTCTCCCCTCAGGCGGATGAGGATTCCGAATGGATGGAGCTGACCCCGCCGGAACTGGCGCAGGAGACATTAAATGCGCGAAATGATCCGGATGTGCAGGGAGCCCAGGATGGACAGAAGGTTTTGGAGAAGGTTTACATAGAAGGCACTGGTATCCTGTGTGGTGTATACAGGGCTGAGGAGGGGGAATACGCCCGCGTGATCGGTCCTGAACTCTGCCTTTATCCGAACGGAGAAGGAAGCTTTCATGTTCATTCAGCCTCGAGCTATATTGCGTCCGGTACTTATAAAGCAGATGGTGGGAAATTGATCTTGACGGATGAGTTCAGTGATAAGCCGCACGATATTTATACCTTTGAAATCGCAGACAGCAAATTGATCTTCCTGGCGGATGAATCCGCAGAAGTCTGGGATTACGGCCCGGGCACAGCGGAAGACGGCATGGTGTTTGCCTATGACGAAGAGGAGACGCAATGGTACATGGGGGATGAGGGCTGATAAAGCGCGGAGAAAAATACTCCGCGCTATCCATCCCATTATTCATCCCATCCTTCGTAAAACCGGATATTCACGGAGATATTTCTCACGATATCTCCTTCTTCTGTTTCGATGTCCTCGATCTCAGACACATAGGGAAGGAGAGGCTCCTCTTCCTCAAGTTCCACTGTGATCCAGTTCCTGCACGCTTCGTTGGCATTGTCAATGGCGTCGTCCAGTGTGTCGCCGATAGCCTCGCAGCATTCAAGGTCCGGGAAGAAAGCGTGATAGCCGCCTTCTTCATTTTTGCGGAATACCGCAGGATATATAAATTTCATAGTCAGTTGCTCCTTTTTGCATTTTCATATTTTTTCAAACATTTTGATGCCTGGCTGCCGCCGGCACTGTGGTCAGTATAGTATAAACAGAGGGAAATAGCAAGCGTGCTCTAAATCTTTTGGATGATACGTAATCCTGCCATCAGCAGCGCCGGAAAGATGACTGCTGCCTGGATCCCCAGCTTCAGGTTGTCGCCTGCGTGTGCGGATATCAGCCCCACGAAAGAAGGACCGCCCGAACACCCCAGATCCCCGGCAAGCGCCATGAGCGCGAACAGCGCTGTGCCGCCTCCTTTCAGGACGGATGCGCCGATGCTGAACGCGCCGGGCCACATGATTCCCACAGAAAAGCCGCAGATCCCGCAGCCCAGAAGGCTCAGGGCAGGTAGCGGGGAAAGCGAGATCGCGCAGTAGGAGAAAATGCAGAGCGCGCCGCTTAAGATCATTGCTTTTTTCAGATTTAATTTCTCTCCGAAAAAGCCGTAAAGCAGCCGGGAGCTTCCCATGCACACGGCAAAAAACATGGGACCGGCCAGGTCTCCGATAGACTTGCTCACTCCCAGCCCCTGCTCGGCAAATGTAGAAGCCCACTGGCTGACTGCCTGTTCGCTGGCGCCGGCGCAGGTCATGATGACCATAAGGATCCAGAAAGCCGGCTTCTTAAGTACAGCGCCCAGCGGGAGTCCTTCTTCATCTTCGGCAATGAGAGGACAGAGAGGAGCCTTGCGGAATACAAAGAGATTGTAAAGAGGGACCAGCGCCCAGAGGATCGTCATGATCTTCCAGCTGCCCAGTCCGAACAAGGCAAAAAATATGGTCGATATCAGAACCACAGCCACATGTCCCCAGCAGTAGAAAGAGTGCAGGAGGCTCATGGTCTTCTCTTTATTCTTTGTTGGAAGTGCCTCCACGATCGGGCTGAGCATGACTTCCAGAAGCCCTCCGCCCAGCGCGTAGATCGCGACGGACAGGAGAAGCCCGGCGAACGGGGAGGGCAGGATCTCTGGTAGGAACGTCAGGCAGACGAGCCCTGCCGCGGCAGCGGCGTGGGCGATAACTATGGACGCGCGGTAGCCGATCCGGTCGATGAATCCGGCGGATAGACAGTCCACCAGCAGCTGGATCAGGAAATTGACCGTGATCAACAGGGTGATGCTGCGCATGGAGATGTGATACGTGCTCTGAAAGGTCAGGAATAAGAGCGGGATAAAATTATTGACGATCGCCTGGACCACATAGCCTGTATAGCATGCGGTGAGAGTGCGGTTATAGGTCTGTTTCATGGAAGAAAGCCTCCTTGTGTGCATATTGGATCCATTTCTTAACGGTATCTGTCATTCCATTCTTCTTCTGTGAGCCTGGGCGTGTACCATGAGCCGCTGATCCCTTCTGTGGTCCCGGTCACATGATTGGAGACATATTGAAAACTCCCATCCGGCAGAGGGCGTACAACGAGTTCGCTGGTGACTGCCTGATCAGTGAGTTTTGTAATATAGACTGCCTGAACGGTCAGCTTTACGGTCCCGTCTGCCTGTGTCTCATATGCCGTGACTTCCGGGTACGGCGGATAGGAATATTCCGAGTCCTCCAGCCCTCTTGGACGGTACTGATAAGTACCGCTCCCGGGATCATATACGGTCCGGGATCTTATGGTATCTGAGCTGATATTCAGGTAGGACTGAAGCACGCTGTCAAACTCGGTTGCGGGGATTTCATATTCCGCCCCTGTGTATGCGTATGGGTAAGGCGCCTCTGTGCCGTATTTCAACCGGTACATCAGATCATACAGATCATAGAAGTTCAGGGAGCCGAAACCGTCAGATTCGCTCTAGTCGGAGATCAGCATATTATTTCTGTTATAACCGATGGGGGCATATTTCCGGCAGTATCCGCGGTAGTCAGGAACCAGCGGCTTAACGCGGATGCCGATCTCCCTGGGCGGACCGTCATACCCGGGCATCCGGTACTGACCGAAAAAGAAATAGCCGTTTTCTGTGTAACACCATTTCTCAGCGGTAAATGCCTCGTAATAGCCGGCCTTCGGCTCGCTGTTCTCCCAGTAGAGGGTACATCTCTGCACACTGATGCTGCGGCCCTGTGCCTGAAAGTCATAGTAAACAACGCTTCCGCCTTCCATGACAAGGAGCTTCCTGTATAATTCAAATATAGGGAATCCCATGAAAGGTGGTTGAGAAAAAAGGATACCTCAGAGTAAAA
>CALWDM010000050.1 GCA_944376695.1 uncultured Mediterraneibacter sp.
TTCAAGGCTTTTGGAGGATTTTATTAAAACACTGTAACCTCTGTTGAGAGGTCATAATTTACTGATATTCAAATTCCGATTTACCTATTGGGACAGCCGTTCCTTAAGGAACTTAAGCAGGATCTCCATCTCTTCGTCCGTGCCCGCAGTGATCCTGAGATACTGTCCGATCCGCTCGTCCTCCCAGTGGCGCACATAGATATGAGCATCTCTCAGTTCCCGGAAAAGCTGTCCGCCGTCATACCTGGGATGGCGCGCGAACAGGAAGTTTGCCTTTGAATCCGTAAACTCAAATCCAAGCTCTGCGAGTTCTTTCTTTGTCCGTTCTCTTGTCTCCTTTATCCTGCGGACGCTCTCCTCAAAATAAGCGCGGTCCTCCACCGCCGCGGCTCCGCACACAAGGGCAGCGCGGCTCATGGTGTAGGAGTTGAAAGAATACTTCACAGCATTCAGGCAGCGGATCAGGTCCGGATTTGAAATGGCATACCCGATCCTCATCCCCGCCATGCTCCGGGCCTTGGAAAACGTCTGGGTCACGATCAGGTTGTCATATTTCCCGGTCAGCTCCATTGCGGATCTCCCCGCAAAGTCCACATACGCCTCATCCACGATGACAATGGAATTCCGGTTATGCTCCAGGATATCCTCGATAAAATCCAGTTCCTCATAGATCCCAGTCGGCGCGTTCGGGTTCGGGAATATGATCCCGCCGTTTTCCCGGTAATAATCTTCCTTTACGATTCGGAAATCTCCGTCAAGCGCAGGGCATTCATAAGGGATCCGGTACAGTTCCGCCCAGACCTTATAAAACGAATATGTAATATCCGGGAACAGGATCGGCTTGTCCGAGTTGAAAAATGTCAGGAAACACAGGGAAAGTACATCGTCTGAACCCACTCCTACAAACACCTGGTCTTCCCCCACTCCATAGTAATCCGCCAGCGAGCGCGCCAGCCCGCTGCATGTCGGATCCGGATACAGACGGAAATCCGCCGGGTCAAGGGAATCCAGCGCCTTCTGCACTCCTGGCGCAGGTGGATAGGGATTCTCGTTTGTATTCAGCTTGACCGCCTTTTCCTGCGGCTGTTCCCCGGGCACATAGGGTTCCACACTCCGTATGTTTTTTAAAAGTTCTGCTCTGACTGCCATGCCTTTTCTCTCCTGCCTCCCGTTTCTCTCTGTCTTTTCTCTTTCTTCTCTCTTTCCGCTTTCCGCGCTCTTATTTATACTCTGCCGCCAGTTCTTTAAATTTCGGCAGGGAATTCACGATAGTCTCATATGCCACGCAGTACGCGATCCTCACGTACCCCGGGCATCCGAAAGAGCTTCCCGGCACAAGAAGGATATTATACTTCTTCGCCGCCGCACAGAATTCCTTCTCGTCCGCTACAGGGGATTTCACGAACAGGTAGAACGCCCCTTCCGGCTTAATGCACTCAAACCCGAGTTCCTTCAGCCCGTTGTAGAGCGTCTCCCGGTTTCTGTCATAGAATGAAATGTCTGTCTTCTCATTCAGGCACGCCTTCACAACCTTCTGCTGGAGAGTCGGCGCATTCACAAATCCGAGGATGCGGGTAGCCACATTTGCCGCAGAAATCAGGTTCTCACTGTCAGCCGCCTCGTCCGGGATGACAAGGTATCCGATACGCTCGCCCGGAAGAGAAAGGGATTTGCTGTAGGAATATCCCACGACAGTATTTGCGTAGTATTTTGTCAGATATGGCACCTCTATCCCGCCATAGGCAAGCTCCCTGTATGGCTCGTCGGAGATCAGGTAAATGTCCGTGCCGTATTCTCTCTGCTTCTTTTCCATAATGGCAGCCATCTTTTTGATGGTTTCCTCCGGGTACACCACACCTGTAGGATTGTTCGGCGTATTCACGATCACTGCTCTTGTCTTTGGTGTGATCTTTGTCTCAAATTCATCCAGTTTTGGCTGGAACGTCTCCGTATCCGGAGAGATCTCCACGACCACTCCGTCATAGTTGCTCACATAGTTTCTGTACTCTCCGAAATACGGGGCAAAGACGATCACTTCATCTCCGGGGTTCAGAAGCGCTTTCAGTATCACGTTCAGACCGCCTGCCGCACCCACTGTCATCGTGATATTGCAGGCAGCGAAATTTGTCCCGAACCGTCCGTTCAGAGACTCTGCCACCGCCTGGCGCACGTCTTCATAACCCGCATTGCTGTTCGTGTAACCGTGAAGTCCCACCGGATCCTCTTCATTGAGAAGGTCGATAATCGCCTTTTTCACTGCTTCCGGCGCCGGCACATTCGGATTGCCGAGGCTGAAATCAAAAACATTCTCCGCGCCGTAGATCTTTGCGAGACGGTTTCCCTCCTCAAACATCGCGCGGATCGCCGAACTGTTTGCCACCATGTTTTCCATTTTTTTTGAAATCATCTGCTGTCACTCCTTTTCTTTTACAACGCCCTTTTCCTCCAGGAACGCCGGCCTGTATGAAAGCTTCGCCTTCCTTAGCCCTTCCGCCCCGGTGTCTTCTTCTCTGTTCACATACTTATAGTCCAGACACTCATGCTGCACAAACTGCTGATTGATCATGGGATAGGCGCCCTCCACATCAGGGAACGCCTTTTCGATATGGACTACGAATGTGTCCGGGCTCAGAGGCTCGCCCAGGGTAAAGGCCACGATTCTCTCTCCGATCCTGAGTACTCCTCCCTTTAATCCCAGTTCTTTGTACAGGCGCAGGGAGTTGAGCGTCACACACATCTCCGCATTCTTCTCCGGATCCTCCTCGCACCCGTTCTGGTTCCTCCATTTAAGCGCCATCTGGAAGCAGTCCTCCACATTCTCGTCGCTCAACGGTTCATATGACCAGTCAGGATACAGGTTCTTAAATTTATTAATATGGTTGCGCTTTCCGTGGAGCTTTTTGCCCGCCAGTGTGGCAAGCTTCTCCGTCTCATATACATAATCTGCCAGATCTCTGTCATATTCCACAGTAAATCTGCCCGGATACCATGATTCAAGCTGGGAAAACATCTCCGGGGTCACATTGTACAGAACAAAAGGACAGCCCTTTTCTCTGGAATATTCCACCAGGAATTCCACCGCCTTTCTGACATTATCCGGCTCGCCTGAAGGATAGGAAAACGCCAGCCCGTTATTTTCGCTCTTAAACACGAGGGCGTCCTCTATCACTGCGTATGTCACCTTATAGTGCCTTGACCAGAGATACACATTTACAAATGTACGCTCGCAGCTCCTGCTGGACGCCTTTTCAAAATACGGAGAGATAATCTCCTTATCTTCCAGCTCCGGTCGTTTAAATACTGGTTCTGTCATTTATCATCAGTCCTCCATCTTCGCCAGTTTCGCAGTCTGGTCCGCCGCGATCAGACTGTCGATGATCTCATCCAGGTCTCCGTTCAGGACGGAGTCCAGCCTGTGCAGAGTCAGCTTGATCCTGTGGTCTGTCACACGTCCCTGCGGGAAATTATAGGTACGGATCTTTTCCGAGCGGTCTCCTGTCCCGATCTGGCTCCTTCTCGCCTCTGCTTCGGACGCCTGCTGTTTCTCAAGTTCCAGGTCATACAGCTTGGAACGGAGCAGGCGGAACGCCTTCTCCTTGTTCTGAAGCTGTGACTTCTCCGTCTGGCTGTAAATCACGATACCGGTCGGGAAATGGGTCAGGCGCACCGCGGAATCCGTCGTGTTGACACACTGGCCCCCGTTGCCGGACGCGCGCATCACGTCGATGCGGATATCTTTTTCATCGATCACCACGTCCACATCCTCTGCCTCCGGCATGATTGCCACGGTCACAGTGGATGTGTGGATCCTTCCGCCGCTCTCCGTCTCAGGCACACGCTGTACGCGGTGCACGCCGCTTTCGTACTTCAGCCTGGAGTACGCCCCCTGCCCTGTAATCATGAACACGCACTCCTTGAATCCGCCGATGCCATTCTCATTTAAGGAGATCAGCTCTGTCTTCCAGTGACGGCTGTCCGCATAATGCACATACATGCGGTAGATCTCAGCCGCAAAAAGGGCCGCCTCATCGCCGCCTGCGCCTGCCCGGATCTCAACGATAACATTCTTGTCATCATTCGGGTCTTTGGGAAGGAGAAGGATCTTCAGTTCCTGCTCCAGTTCCTCCACGCGCTTCCTTGATTCATTCAGTTCTTCCTTTGCCAGCTCGCGCATTTCCTCGTCAGACTCTTCCTCCAGCATAGCGAGGCTGTCGTCGATATTCTGTTTACATTTTCTGTACTCGCTGTACGCTTCCACGATAGGCGCAAGGTCGCTCTGCTCCTTCATCAATCTGCGAAATCTCTGCTGGTCATCCGCAGCGCCGGGTTCCTGGAGTTCCCCCATTACCTCTTCATAGCGAATCAATAGATCATCTAATCTGTCAAACATTTTCCTTTGTCCTTTTCTGTCAAACTTTACATTATCTAACTATATCTTCCATATACGACCCGGTCAAGCCCTGCCAGGTCTTTTTTTACCCGGACTTCCGTATACCCGGCGCCCTGCATCAGCCTGCTGACATCCTCTGCCTGGTCCCATCCGATCTCAAAGATCAGCCAGCCTCCCGGGAGCAGATGCTCCCGCGCCTCGTCCGTGATGCGCCGGTAGAAATACAGACCGTCCTCTCTCCCGTCCAGAGCTTCCCGGGGATCGTGCAGGCGTACCTCTTCCTGGAGCGCGTCGATCTCCGCGCTGCGGATATAGGGCGGATTGGAAAGGATCATCCCGTACTCTCCCCGGATATTCTCAAAGAGGTCTCCGCGGATGAACTCTGCCCGAATCCCCAGTGCATCGGCATTCTGCCCGGCAATGGAGAGCGCCTTTTCCGAAATATCCGCCCCCGTGCCTTCAATGTCCCCTGGCGCACCTGCCAGCTCTCCCGCATCGTGCTTTCCCGAATCACACATCCCTGTATCGTACTGTCCTGCATCATACCTTCCAGTATCACACTTGTCTGCATAGTGCAGGACGCTGAGCAGGATACAGCCGGAGCCTGTACACAGATCCAGAATATGCAGCTTCCCGCCGCCGCTTCGAGGAGGCTGTCCCTTCTTTAATAGCTCCAGCGCCTGTTCCACAAGGATCTCCGTATCCTGCCGTGGAATGAGGACATTCTCATCCACCCGGAAAGTCAGCCCCATAAACTCCTGTTCCCCGGTGATATGCTGGAGCGGCACCCGCTGCTCTCTCTTCGAGATACACTCCTCATACCGCGAGCTCTGCCGCTCTGTCATCTCCCGGTCCGGTTCCATAAGATACGACGCGCGGGTTATCTTCGTTACAGATTCCAGGAGATACCAGGCGTCCAGATCCGCTTCCGGCACCCCGGCTTGCCTGAGTCTTTCTCTCCCCAGAGTGTATGCTTCTTTGAGCGTCTCTCTCTTCCCCTCATGCCCGAGGGCCTCTTTGTCCTGGTTCCCGCATTCCATCATCCCAGGTTCTCCTTCTGCCAGGTCCTCCAGTCGAACACTTCCTCCACAGCCCGGATCCCGACTTCGATCATTCTGTCGTCAGGCTCCTTTGTGGTCATATTCTGAACCCATATCCCAGGCCTGCTCAGCAGGTTTATGAGAAAATTGTCACTGTTCCCCGCCAGCCGGATGATCTCATAGGACACGCCCGCGATCAGCGGGAACAGCGCGATCCTGATCACTACGCGCAGGACCTGTGAATCCGTGGTAATAAAGAAACAGAAAATGATACTCACGATCATAACGAAGAAAAGGAAGCTTGTCCCGCAGCGCTTGTGCTGCCTGGAACTCTTCCTGACATTTTCAACATTCAGCTCCAGCCCATGCTCAATACAGTTGATGCACTTGTGCTCTGCTCCGTGATACATGAACGTCCGCCTGATATCCTTTGTTCTGGATATGAAAAAAATGTACAGAAGGAAAATCGCCACCCGGATCACTCCTTCAAATATCGTCATCGCCGCTCTGGACGATGTATGTATTTCCACAAATCTGCTGAGGAAATAGGGAAGCACCATAAAAAGCGCCACCGCAATGACCATCGCCACTGCCATGGTCACATACAGGATCACTTTTTCCTGCTTCTCCTGCTTTGCCGCCTCGGCTTCCGTGAGTTCCTCTCCCTCTTCCTCCTCAAAAAAACTGGCGGAATACATCAGCGTCCTCATACCGAGTACAAGGGAGTCCACAAAATTAAAGATCCCTCTGATAAACGGGAGCTTAAGGGGCGTCCGCCACGGTATGACGCTGCGGTACTCCTGCACATCCACCGCGATCTCCCCGTCAGACTTCCGCACTGCTACAGAGTACTTCCCGCCATTCCTCATCATGATGCCTTCCAGGACCGCCTGGCCGCCTATGTTCGATGATTTCATAATCCCTCCTGGTTATGTGAAACAAAAGAGGCTGAGATGCTCCCACCTCAGCCTGCTCTTTTTTCTTCTTATTTGATACCGTATTTCCTGTTGAACTTGTCAACACGGCCGCGTGCCTGCGCTGCTTTCTGCTGTCCTGTGTAGAATGGATGGCACTTGGAGCAGATTTCAACGTGGATGTTTTCCTTTGTGGAACCTGTCACAAAAGTGTTGCCGCAGTTGCAGGTCACTGTTGCCTGATGATATTCCGGATGGATTCCTTCGCGCATGATTTTCACCTCTCTATTTTAAAATACTATAATAATCTCTAAACAGCTTTCTAATTGTAGCATAAAGTATCTTCTTTTGCAACTCTTTTTTAGATAAACTTCTGACGGTTTACCTGATAAACAAGCTCTGCATTTGTCTTTGTGCGGGTGAACATATTGAGCAGATTGTCCACTGCTTCCTCTGACTTCATACCGTTCATGGCCCGGCGCATAATATAGATCGCTTCCTGTTCCTCCTTATTTAAGAGCAGGTCCTCTCTCCTTGTGCCGGATTTCGGGATGTCAATGGCCGGGAACACTCTTTTTTCCTGAAGTTTCCGGTCCAGGATCAGTTCCATATTCCCTGTCCCCTTGAACTCCTCGTACACTACATCATCCATCTTGCTTCCCGTATCCACAAGAGCTGTCGCAAGGATAGTCAGGCTGCCTCCCTCCCGCATATTTCTCGCCGCTCCGAAGAACCGCTTCGGACTATAAAGGGCTGCCGGATCAAGACCGCCTGAAAGCGTCCTTCCCGACGCCGGCACGATCAGGTTATACGCGCGGGAGAGCCTTGTGATGCTGTCAAGAAGGATCATAACGTCTTTTCCGTGCTCTACGAGACGTTTTGCCCTCGCGATTACCATCTCTGACACTCTTTTATGATGCTCCGGCAGCTCGTCAAACGTAGAGTGGATTACTTCCACATTGGGGCCTGAGATCGCTTCTTTAATATCTGTCACTTCCTCCGGCCGCTCGTCGATCAGCAGGATGAGGAGATGCATATTGGGCTCTGTTTTCTGTACAGAAAGCGCGACTTCTTTTAACAGAGTCGTCTTACCTGCTTTCGGCGGAGAAACGATCATGCCTCTCTGCCCTTTTCCGATCGGCGATACCAGATCCATGATCCTCATGGCCGTGCTGCTCCCCGGATTTTCCAGCCGGATCCTCTGATTCGGGAAAATGGGAGTCAGATCCTCAAAATTCTTTCTCTTCATCGCCTCTGCCGGGCGCAGGCCGTTGATCGTAGACACATACAGGAGAGCGCTGAATTTCTCCCCCTGGGTTTTTACCCTTGTATTCCCGGTCAGGATATCTCCCGTCTTCAGTCCGAATCTCCTGATCTGAGCCGGGGATACATAGACGTCATTTTCCCCGGGCAGATAGTTGTCGCTGCGGATAAAGCCGAATCCGTCCTGCATGACCTCCAGTATGCCGTTCGCAGTATTGCCACTGTCAAGCTGCTCGATATCCGTCTCGGATTTCTTCTCTTTCATTTCCTCCCGGATCTCTTCCCTGGCCTCTGAGGCTGCCTCCGCCTGTTCTTCCTTCTCGTCAAGCGCAAGCATGGCGTCGATCAGCTCCCCTTTCTTTAACGTGGAAACTCCCCTCATTTTTCTTGCCTTTGCAAGCTCTTTCAGCGTTGTCAGAGGGAGAGACTCATACTTTTCTCTTGTCATATCCATTTCCTTTCTCAGATGATAAAATTGTCTGCTTTTCTCAGTCTTCTTACGTTTCTAAAATGCTTCGGGAATTTTCGTCGGAATCGACTTAAAATCGATAAAGTGCATTAAATATGCAACCATTATACATTTCACACCCGCCCTTGTCAAGTCAGGGTAGAAAGTGATATGATAATGCCAGTCCAGACGGTTACTGTGTAAGCAGCAGCTCCAAATGGACTGGCATCTACAAAACAGCAGAAAACGAGAGAGGTAATCAATATGTCAAACAACAGTGAAAAAGCCCTTAAAATGCACGAGGAGTGGAACGGAAAGCTGGAGACAACGGCAAAAGCCCATGTGGACACACGTGAGGATCTTGCCATTGCCTACACTCCCGGAGTCGCGGAGCCGTGCAAAGTGATCGCAGAGGATCCGGAAGCTGCTTACAGATATACGATCAAAGCAAACACCGTTGCCGTTGTATCCGACGGAAGCGCTGTACTCGGGCTCGGAAACATCGGCGCCCTCGCCGCCATGCCCGTTATGGAAGGAAAGGCTGTGCTCTTCAAAGAATTCGGCGGCGTGAACGCAGTGCCGATCTGCCTGGACACGCAGGACACAGAGGAGATCATCCGCACAGTGGTCAATATCGCTCCTGCTTTTGGCGGGATCAACCTGGAGGATATCTCCGCTCCCAGATGTTTTGAGATCGAGACCCGTCTGAAGGAACTCCTCAGCATCCCGGTATTCCACGATGACCAGCACGGGACAGCCATCGTCGTCCTTGCGGGTATCATCAATGCGCTGAAAGTGACCGGAAAGAAAAAAGAGGACTGCCGCGTAGTGATCAATGGCGCAGGAAGCGCGGGGATCGCGATTACCAAACTTCTCCTCACATATGGCTTCTCTCATATTGTTATATGCGACAGCAGAGGCATCATCTCCCGCTCAGCGGACAACCTGACCCCGGTGAAGGAAGAGATCGCCCAGGTCACAAACCCGGAAGACCTGAAGGGAACGCTCGCGGACGCGCTGAAAGGCGCGGACATCTTTGTCGGCGTATCCGCTCCCGGCGTGGTCACAGAGGAAATGGTCGCTTCCATGAATCAGGACGCGATCCTTTTCGCCCTGTCCAATCCGGTGCCGGAGATCATGCCTGACCTTGCAAAGGCAGCCGGTGCGAAGGTCGTAGGGACCGGGCGCTCTGACTTCCCAAACCAGGTCAACAACGTGGTCGCATTCCCCGGTATCTTCAAGGGAGCGCTGGAGGGACGCGCGTCCCAGATCACAGAAGAGATGAAACTGGCCGCGGCAGAAGCGATCGCAGGGCTGGTGTCTGACGAGGAATTAAGCGGGGACAACATCCTCCCGCAGCCGTTCGACCCGCGCGTTGCGGACACCGTAAGCCAGGCTGTAAAGGATCTGATCCGTTGACACAGGCAGATCTCAGCCGCTGGGGCGGAAGGCGCTGGTATTCCCTGGACTGCTGCCTCAGGGAGACATTTGGGGAAAAGGTATACAAGATTACGCTAAACGGCGGGATGTCCTGCCCGAACCGGGACGGACACATCGGGACAGGGGGCTGCATCTTCTGCAGTGCAAAAGGCTCCGGCGATTTTGCCGGGAATGCCGCCCTCTCCGTAACAGAGCAGCTTGCCGCGGGAAAAAAGGACCTGCTGGAAAAACGTCCCGTGCATTCTTACATCGCATATTTCCAGGCGTTTACAAACACCTATGCGCCTGTCAGCTATCTGGAGAAGCTCTTCACGGAAGCCATACAGGATCCGGACGTCAGAGCGCTTTCCATCGCCACCCGCCCGGACTGCCTGGGCAGTGACGTCCTGGAGCTCCTCGGACGGCTGAACCGGATCAAGCCTGTGTGGGTCGAGCTGGGGCTCCAGACTATCCATGAAGAGACCGCCCGTTTCATCCGCCGCGGTTATAGCCTGGACGTATTTGACAGAGCGGTGGCTGATCTTCGCAGGCTTGGCATCACGGTGATCGTCCATGTGATTCTCTTTCTCCCCGGGGAGACGGAGGACAGGATGCTTGAGACGATCGATTATCTGAACAGCCGGGATATCCAGGGGATCAAGCTTCAGCTCCTGCACGTTCTGGAGGAAACAGATCTGGCAGAGCTCTACCGGAACCAGCCGTTCTATACGCCGGACATGGACGAGTACATCCGCGTCCTGGGACGGTGCATCGTCCGCCTGAGGCCGGATATCGCCATACACCGGCTGACCGGGGACGGTCCGAAAGACCTCCTCATCGCGCCGCTCTGGACGGGCGCCAAACGCACGGTGCTGAACCGGCTGAACCAGTATCTGAAAGAAAAGGATGTATGGCAGGGAAAGGAGTACTATGGCTGAGACATTTACACTGTATAAACTCATCATCTTATACATGCTGAACAAGGTAGACTTCCCCCTCACCACCTCACAGATCTCGGAGTTTGTGCTCGACAAAGGCTATACTTCGTATTTCAAACTCCAGGAAGCGCTCTCCGAACTGGCTTCCTCTGAGCTGATCCGGCCGGAGACGACCCACAACCGTACGCTGTACCATCTGACCGGAAACGGGGATGAGACGATCCATTATTTCAGCAATAAGATTTCTTCTGCCATCCGAAAGGATATCGATGATTTCCTGAAGGAAAAGCAGTATGATTTGAAAGAAGAGGTGTCAGTCAAATCGGACTATTACCTCAACACGAACAAAGAATATGAAGTGAGGTGCCAGATCGTGGAAAACGGCTCCAGCCTCATCGATCTGAAACTCACGGTCCCGACCGAGACTGAGGCGAAAGCCATCGCAAACCGCTGGGATCTGAACAGCCAGCAGATCTATGCGCAGCTGCTTGCCAATCTGTTGTAATAGCGCGGCTCCCGCAGGCGTCCGGTCTGTGATATGCCGGCAGAGCCGCCCGGTTCCGTCATACAGGCATACAGGGAACGGTCATGCATCCGGGCCGCCGCGGATCTTCCGAAGATATTCTTTGATATTTTTTTCATAACCGAGATCGCCGGGTTCATAGAACCTGGCGTCTTTTATTTCATCCGGCAGATACTGCTGGTCCACATAGTGCCCGGGATAGTCATGAGCATACTTATATCCGATGCCATGCCCCAGCTTCTGTGCACCCTTATAATGTGCATCCCTTAAATGGGACGGCACGGAAGTCTGGTACTGCCGGACCGCATCGTTTGCCGCGGTGATGGCATTGACCGCAGAATTACTCTTTGGCGCGCAGGCCACATAGGTCACCGCCTGGGAGAGGATGATCTGGGACTCCGGCATACCGATGCGCTCCACTGCCTGGGCCGCGGACACTGCCACTGTGAGCGCCATGGGATCCGCATTGCCCACATCCTCGGAGGCGCAGATCATGATGCGCCGGGCGATGAACTTCACATCCTCGCCTGCATAGAGCATCTTGGCAAGATAATAGACCGCTGCATCCGGGTCTGATCCCCTCATGCTCTTGATGAACGCGGAAATGATGTCATAGTGATTGTCCCCCCGCTTATCATAATTCACGGCGCGCTTCTGGATGCATTCCGACACCACTTCCAATGTAATGTGGATGATCCCGTCTTCACTGCGCTCCGTAGTCAGCACTCCCAGCTCAATGGCGTTCAGCGCATTTCTTGCGTCACCGCCTGACAGATCTGCCAGGAACTCCAGCGCGTCATCGTCGATCGCGGCATGGAAGCTTCCCATCCCTCTATCCGTGTCATTTACCGCACGCCTGAGCAGTGTCTTGATATCCTCTTTTTCCAGAGGCTTTAATTCAAAGACGCTGGACCGGGAAAGCAGAGCCCCGTTGACCTCAAAATACGGATTCTCGGTCGTAGCGCCGATCAGGATCACTGTCCCGTCCTCCACGAAGGGAAGGAGGTAGTCCTGCTGTCCTTTATTAAAGCGGTGGATCTCATCGATAAAGAGGATTGTCTTTTTCCCGTACATTCCCTGGAGATCCTTTGCCTGCCGCACGACCTCCTCCATGTCCTTCTTCCCCGCCACTGTGGCGTTGATCTGTTTAAATTCCGCGCTGGTCGTATTTGCGATCACTTTGGCAAGGGTCGTCTTCCCCGTCCCCGGCGGCCCGTAAAAAATGACAGAGCTCAGCTTGTCCGCCCTGATTGCCCGGTAGAGGAGCTTGTCCCTGCCGATGATATGCTGCTGACCTACTACTTCCTCAAGCGTTGCCGGACGCATCCTGGATGCAAGGGGAGACTCCTTCTCCTGTTCTTTTTGTCTCATATAGTCAAATAAATCCATGGCTTTCTCCTTCTATGCGAACCTGTATCATATCCCGGCCAGCGTGCGGATCACTTCGCCCGCGATGATCAGCCCTGCCGCCGGGGGGACGAACGAGATACTGCCGGGCACGGATCTCCTCACTCCAGGATCCTCCCCTGTGGTCCGTCCGCCAGTATCCACAGGCTTTTCTTCTGAATACAGCACCTTCAAGTGCAGGATCCCCCGGCTTTTCAGTTCTTTTCTCATCACCCGGCACAGAGGACACACACGCGTCTCCGCCAGATCCGCGATGCGGAACAGCTCCGGGCGCAGCTTATTCCCTGTACCCATGCTGCTGATGACCGGGATTTCCTCTCTCTTGGCCAGCTCCACAAGAGCGATCTTGGCGCTCACTGTGTCGATGGCGTCAATGATATAGTCGGGCTTCCCGGTCTGGCCGAACAAGGCGTCAATATTATCCGGGAGGACAAACATCTCATACGTATCCACACAGATATCCGGGCAGATATCCCGGATCCGTTCTTTCATGACCTCTGTCTTATACCTTCCTACCGTACTGTGATACGCGATGGACTGCCGGTTAATATTCGTAAGCGACACCCGGTCGTTGTCGATCAGAGTCAGCTTCCCCACGCCGCACCGGGCAAGCGCCTCAATGCAGTGGGAGCCCACGCCGCCCACGCCGAACACCATCACCGAGGCAGAGCGGATCCTCTCCTCTGCTTCCGCCCCGATCAGAAGTTCCGTCCTGGAAAATTCATTTATCATCTCTTTCTCCTTACCTGTATTCCTGCGCCGTACACGCTCCATAAGCCGTACGCGCCCTATTCTAAAAGAAGCCGGTCAACTGTGACAAACTCGTACCCTCTCTCTCTGAGGATATCAATAATCTGAAGCGCCGCCTCCACGGAGGTTCCATAACAGTCGTGCATGAGAATGATATCATTTTCTTCTGTATCCGTCACTACCTTTCTCACGATCTCCTGCGTATCCTTTGTCACCCAGTCCCTGGAATCCACCGTCCATTTCACATACAGCTTATCCGGTTCTTCCATCCCCTGCGGGAACTCGCCGAAGGGCGGGCGCACCAGCTCCGTCTCCTCCCCTGTGATCTCTCTGATCCGGCTGTCCGTCATCTCCAGCTCTCTCCATGCATCTTCTGTGCTCAGGCCGGAGAGATCCACATGATGCCAGGTATGATTCCCGATCAGATGCCCTTCCTCATGCATCCGCCGGATGATCTCCTCCCCGCCCTCTTTCTCAATATTCGAACCGATGACGAAAAAAGACGCCCTGACCTCCCGCTCCCGCAGCCCGTCAAGAAGGAGCGGCGTATATTCCGGGCTGGGCCCGTCATCAAACGTCAGGGCCACCATCGGGCGCACCCCGGAAGCTTCCTCCCGCGCTTCTGTCTTCATCCCCGCCTGCGCCTCTGTCTGCATCTCTTCCTGCACTTCCGCCCCTGCCTCTTCACTCTCCCAGAGAGCGGATACCGGGTATGCCATGAGCACCGCAGTCAGCGCCAGGGCCTGCATCCATCTCCTGATCTCACCGGCTTCACTGATCTCACCTGTCCTGTTTTTCCCCATGTTTTTCTCCCCTCCTGTCATTCTCCCCGGTCTGTTGACTCATTCTGATACAGGTTATGAAAGAAATCCCGTCCACATTCCACGGCAGGTGCCCGGTCATCACCGGAAGGCAGATCATCCCGCCGCAGACTTTCCGCCCGCGGGCATATGCTTTTTCCGGTATTCCGACGGTCCGATGCCTTTCTGTTTCTTAAATGCTTTTGAAAAATACAGGTTATTTGCAAATCCGACGGAATAAGCTATGGCGGACACGGACAGCGAAGTGTCCTTCAGCAGATGGCACGCCTGCTTGATCCGGTATTCCGTAAGATACTCTTTCGGCGATTTCCTCACGTAATTCTGGAAGGAGCGGAAGAGGTGACTCCGGCTGATTCCCACGTAATCTGCGATATCCTCCACGGTAATGGGATAGGAATAGTTCGTCCCGATATAGCTCTCCGCCTTCTCTACATAGGTAAGCCGGATATCTTTTTCCTGCTCTTCCCGGTCTGAATAGTGCATGAACAGAGCGAGCAGGCTGTAAAGCTGCCCGGTCATGGCAACGGAAGCTTCGTAGGTATTCCCCTTCCTGCTGTAAATGCGCTCCAGCCCGTCCCGGATCTCCTCCACCGGGACCTTGCCTTTCAGGATGTAAGGCGTCTCCCGGCTGAACCCCGTATTGC
Source organism: uncultured Mediterraneibacter sp. (assembly GCA_944376695.1). Classification (GTDB taxonomy): domain Bacteria; phylum Bacillota; class Clostridia; order Lachnospirales; family Lachnospiraceae; genus Mediterraneibacter. The sequence continues at coordinate 14,558 of CALWDM010000050.1, forward strand.
GGATGATGGACGCCGCGTCCGCCCCCATGAACCCCGCCCAGGCGTATTCCCACGGCTCATCCCGGTCCGCCCGGTACTCAAGCTCCACTCCGGGATACAGGATAAATGTATCCCCTTCGCTGAGCCGGCAGGACACTTTCCCCGTGGAATAGCAGCCGCTGCCCGACAGGATGTGGTGAATACAGTAATGGTCCCTGATTCCGGGACCCCACTGGTATTCGGGTTCGCATTTCTGGTATCCCACATTATAGACCGAAAGAGAATTCAGCAGATTTTCTCCTATTTTGTATGAATGTTTGTATGTATCCTGCATCTCTGTCCTCCTTGTCACCCAGGCACATGATACATATTATAGGCTCACTGCTTATCTATTGCAACATTTTTACATAATTCTGCAAACATTTTTTATAGACGGAGCCCCCCTTTGTAGGATATACTGAAAACAGATTACACCGAGAAACAAAAATATTATTTTCAAACGGAGGAGGATCATCAGATGAAACAAAAGCTTTTTGACAAATTTGCGGAACTTTTCGGCAGTTCAGAGGGCGCCCGCTTTTATTTCGCACCGGGACGCGTAAACCTGATCGGAGAGCACACTGACTATAACGGCGGGCATGTATTCCCCTGCGCGCTTACTATGGGCACCTACGCGGCGGCCAGGAAAAGAGACGACCGCAAAATGCATTTTTATTCCATGAACCTGGATACCTTCGGCGTAGTCGAGACTTCCCTCGACGACATGACAAACAGGCCGGAGTACAACTGGGCCAACTATCCCTTCGGAGTCGTATGGGCTTTCGCTGAAAAAGGTCATCCCATTGACAGCGGTTTTGACATGGTCATCTGGGGGAATATCCCGAACGGAGCCGGCCTCTCCTCCTCCGCATCCCTCGAGGTGCTCACAGGAGTCATCCTCACAGACCTGTTCGGCATCACGGATCTGACAATGACAGACCTGGCCCTGATCGGACAGTATTCTGAAAATAATTTCAACGGCTGCAACTGCGGTATCATGGATCAGTTCGCCAGCGCCAACGGAAAGAAGGACAACGCGATCTTCCTTGACACAAACACGCTGAAATTTGAGTATGCGCCCATCAAACTTGACGACGCAAAGATCATCATCACAAACAGCAAGGTAAAACACAGCCTTGTAGACTCCGCTTACAATGACAGGCGCCAGGAGTGCACGGACGCTCTCGCAGCCCTCAAGACAAAGCTGGACATCAACTCTCTGGGCGACCTGACACCGGAAGAATTCGAGGCAAACAAAGACCTGATCACAGATCCGATCCAGTTAAAGCGCGCAAAACATGCTGTATACGAGAACCAGCGCACGATCGATGCAGTGGCAGCGCTCAAAGCCGGAGATATCACAAAGTTCGGACAGCTGATGAACCAGTCCCACATCTCCCTGCGCGATGACTATGAGGTATCCTGTGAGGAGATCGACATCCTGGTGGACCTTGCATGGGCGATCCCGGGCGTGATCGGCTCCCGTATCACCGGAGGCGGATTCGGCGGCTGCACAGTCAGCATTGTAAAGAACGGCTCTGTTGACACATTTATTGACAGCATCGGAAAGACATATAAAGAAAAAGTCGGGCATGAGGCTGAATTCTATACTGTAGATATCGGCGCGGGCGCTTCCCGTCTCGACTGAATCAGAGGAGGAAAACCACCATGCTTTATGAATCCATCAAAAAACTGGTGCAGTACGGGATCGACACCGGACTGACCCCGGAGACAGAGAGGATCTATACGACGAATCTCCTTCTGGACCTCTTCAAAGAGGACAGCTACGAGGACGCTGAGCTAAGCTCTGATGAGATCGTGCTGGAGGATGTATTAAAAGACCTGCTCGACGAGGCAGTCAGCAGGGGTATCATCGAAGACAGCATCGCATACCGCGATCTCTTTGACACAAAGCTTATGAACTGTCTCGTGCCCCGTCCGGCGCAGATCCAGAGCGAGTTCTGGAAAAAATACGGGACATCCCCTGAGACTGCGACAGATTATTATTACAAATTAAGCCAGGACAGCGACTACATACGCCGCTACCGCATCAAACGGGACCGCAAGTGGACAGTTGACACAAAGTACGGGACTCTGGACGTCACGATCAACCTCTCCAAACCGGAGAAAGATCCAAAAGCCATTGCCGCGGCAGGCAAGACGAAGTCCTCCTCCTACCCGAAATGCCAGCTCTGCATGGAAAACGAAGGATATGCGGGACGCCTGGACCACCCGGCAAGGGAGAATCACCGCATCATCCCCATCACCATCCAGGGTAAGAAATGGGGATTTCAGTATTCTCCGTATGTATACTACAATGAGCACTGCATCGTATTTAACGGGGAGCATATCCCCATGAAGATCGACCGGAACGCCTTTGCGAAGCTGTTTGACTTTATCAAACTCTTCCCACACTATTTCCTGGGCTCCAATGCGGACCTGCCGATCGTGGGCGGCTCGATCCTGAGCCACGATCACTTCCAGGGCGGGAACTATACCTTTGCCATGGCGAAGGCTCCTGTCATCGAAGAGTTTACTGTAAAAGGCTATGAGGACGTATCAGCAGGCATCGTAAAATGGCCGCTCTCCGTCATCCGCCTCCGCGGGGAAGACACAGAGCGCATCATCGACCTGGCGGACCATATCCTGAAGACATGGCGTTCCTATACAGATGAGGATGCATTCATCTTCGCCGAGACAGACGGCGTGCCGCACAATACGATCACACCGATCGCGCGCATGAAAGACGGCATGTATGAGCTGGACCTGACGCTGCGCAATAACATTACCACAGAGGAACATCCTCTCGGAGTATACCACCCCCATGCAAAACTCCACCACATCAAAAAGGAGAACATCGGGCTGATCGAGGTCATGGGGCTTGCAGTCCTTCCCGCCCGCTTAAAAGGTGAGATGGAACTCTTAAAGGAATACATTCTCAAAGGAAAAGATATCCGCAGCAATGAGCAGATCGCGAAACATGCCGACTGGGTGGATGAATTTCTGCCCGCATATACAGACGTCAGCGCGGACAATATCGGACACATCCTGGAGCAGGAAGTCGGGAAGGTCTTCTGCCAGGTGCTGGAAGATGCAGGAGTCTATAAGTGCACAGAGGACGGGATGAAGAAATTCCGGAGATTCATACAGGTACTATAAATGTGGATTTGCGGGGGACCCTGCCGATGAGCTGAACGTTCGAAAACAGTGAAGCGTGTATGTCAATGACGTATTCAGCACGGGTGCGTGAGTGGCTTCGCTGTTTTCTTATTTACTCAGATCGGAAGGTCCCCTGCAAATCCAGATTTTACTTCATTACAATATTTATACCTACTCGAAAATGCTTCATATTTCGTTGTTTTCGCTATCTTTCTTTAAATTTACTCCATTTTTACTCCAATTTTAAACCAAGATTTTCAATTCAGCTACTTCGTCTTTTTTCTTTTCTTCTGAAACGTGTGTATATAAATCTGTCGTCATTGCCAACGTGGAATGCCCTAAAAGTTTCTGTACCACCTGTTGGTCTATTCCATTTTCATAGCACCTTGTAGCATATGTATGACGCAGAGTATGACAGGTAAACGGTTCAAATATCTTTGGTTCTCTCTTTTCTTCCTTTGACAGTTCAATCTCTATCACATTGATTTTCGCTACGTAATCTTTGATTGCACTGTTAACGTTGTAATAATAGACAGGTGAACCATCTGAACAAGTAAACACTAAGTTTTGAAATTCTTTATGTTGTTTCCATATTGAACGTTTCCACATTTTCTGTTCTGTCTGTTTTATCTTCTGATTTTGCAATATCTCATACACTTCATCTGTCATAGGAATGACACGATTACTTGATATGGTTTTTGCAGTCGTATAGAAAAACTTTGAACCCTCAACGGGACTGGAAGCCTTTGAGTAATGGATTGTCTTGTTGATTGTAATTTCTCTTTTTTCAAAGTCACAATCTTCCCATTTCAGTCCAAGCACTTCCCCAATCCGACACCCTGTTGTCACAGCAAATTTCAAAACATTGATGTGTATATAAGAATGATATTGTCAATATTAGTTGACACATTTTTCTCAAGGACATCACTATCTATGCCGCCAATTCCAAAGTCTCATAA
>CALWDM010000051.1 GCA_944376695.1 uncultured Mediterraneibacter sp.
TTGTTTATTTGGAGCTGTTTGCGCCGGATACCGAGAAGCAGGAGTTTGAGAGCCGTATCAGCGCCTTGTTTGAAAACAAGTGGATGGTTGACCTGATTGATACCGCTATGGCGAAAATATATGACTATCATAACAACGGTAGGCTATACCACGAGATCATATCGAAAAGCTACCTGACAGCATTTCGGTATACAGAGAGCGAACTGCTCGATCTCTTGAATATGGAGCGCAGTACCTTTTACGACCGGAAGCGGGAAGCGATTTTGCTTCTCGGCGTATCCTTGTGGGGATATGCGATTCCGTGCTTCAAAGGAATCCTTAATATGAAGGAAGCTGATGAAAGCGACGATATTCCCGATTTTTTCAAATAAAGACTTGTCCGACTAAAGTCCGACGAAATCCCTACTGAATGTCCGACCTTGCGTATGCTACACTGTGTATGCTGTCCGAAGAACGGCTTTCGTTTACGGAACGAGGCTGAAAACAAAATGGCAGAAAATTGGCGCAGTTTTGCCGATGATACGGAAAAGCAAATCTGTTACAATTAGTATGCCTAAAGCTTTGAGAATTTTTCTTGATTTTCAAATGCTGGTTGAATATCTTTTAGGCGGCAATACAGCAGCTTAGGCAAAACGAATTGAATATGTGTTTTGAATAAGCAGTTATAGCTTTCAGCCTTCGGGCTTGAATGTTATAGCTGCTTTTTTTGTGCAGCCCTTTTCGCTTTTGTCAGGCGGAAAGGGAGCTTTATGTCTATCACAGTATGGCAGGCGTTTATATGTAGGTATCCGTGATCTCCGAATTTTTGACTTCAACTCAAAAATTCAGAATTTAAGGAGATTACGGAAATGGCAAACACATTAAATAATAAAAAAGGTCGAGACGATAAGAAGTATAAGGTTATCAATCTGAAGTATGAATATGAAGGATATGAGGGAAGCGAAAAATGGGCAATCATATCCGAATTGTCCGAAGAAGAACTGTTTGGGTTGTACCCCGATGAAATGCGGCGGTATAGCCCTTTTGTTTTGTTATCCGTTGAACAGGGAAAGGTAATCAGCGATTTCAAAGCAAATGAGGATAAGCATAGGAAGCGCAGCATAAACAATGAGGACTACTTTGGTTACAGCGAGGGACTGACGGAGAATTTACATACCGAAGCGATTGTACCAGACTTTGTGAAGCAGCAGGAGAATGAGGAATATTGCCAACGGCGGGAAGAACTTAAACAACAGTTACTCGCTAAAGCAATAAGAAGCCTCACTGAGAAACAGCGAAAATATTTGCTTCTAAGGTATGTGAAGGGAAAGACTTCAGTTGAAATTGCAAGAGAGGAGGGAATCGCCGAACAGGTTGTGCGTAAGCACACACAGACAGCAATAAGGAAGTTTGAAAAAATTTTGGGGGATTTTTTTAGAAAATAGGGTGCGTTTTGGCACTTCAATTCCAAATAAGTGAAGGGAGTTTTTAGTCCGGACAAATTTCCCTTCGCACTTTTGGAAAGCGAGGGCTTATATATGCAACCTAAAGATAGGAAAACAGTAAGGCGTGGAGACATCTATTCCTACGATTTCGGAATAACCGAAGGCTCCATCCAAAGCGGTCGCAGACCTGTGTTAGTTATACAGGCAGACAATTTCAATGAAAAAGCGCCGACAGTGATCGTGGCTTCCATTACCACGGTAATCAAGAAGCGCTATTTACCGTCGCACATCATTTTAGGCGACCGCTTTGGATTGGAGAAACCGTCAATGGTGCTTTTAGAGCAAATTCAGACAGTAAACAAATCCTCTTTAACAGATTACATTGGATTTGTTGAAGATGAAAGAATCTGGAAACAGATCAATGCAGCTATTAAACAAACCTTTGGGCTTTGGTTTTACAGTTTGCAGAGGACTGGCGATATTCGCTGCCTTTGCAGTAAATGCCTGAAGGACTATATGAACAATCCAAACTATATTGTCAGGAGGCTCGATCCATTCGCTTCTGAAAAAGACAGGTGCGATAAGTGTAATAACACAGGCTGGGATTACATCATCTTTGATAAGCGCAGCGCCCTGAGAGATAAGGGGGTGCGGAAATGAGCGAGAATAAGAAACAGCCAAAGTATGAAGTCCCGATTTGGCACAAGGTCACTCTTAATATGGAAGAAACAATGGCTTATACGGGTATCGGTAGAGATAAACTCAGAGAGATGACGGATCGTGAGGACTGTCCCTTTATATTATGGAATGGCAATAAGCGATTGATTAAGCGAAAAGTTCTTGATGAATATATCGCCAAGATGTACTCCGTATAACGGATTTGTCAAGTGTGCGATAGGTCGATTCGCATAATTGGCTTATCGCCGCACTTGCAATATGCTGTAATCACAAAACGCAAGGAGGTTACAGCAATGAAAAACGAAAACAATACCAGCAGGTCACACCAAGTTCCTATTTGGCATAAGTTTACTCTTTCGATTGAGGAGGCAAATGCCTATACAGGAATCAGCCGAGACAAACTCTATATGATGACAAATAGAGAAGATTGTCCGTTTGTTCTTTGGCTTGGGAATCGGCGTTTGATCAAAAGACAGGCATTTGACGAGTACATTCTTAAAGCGTATTCCATTTGAGAACGGAGGTATTGAAACAATATGGAAGAAAGAAATGCAAGATTCGATGTTCCGATATGGCATAGGCTGAACTTGTCAATAGAAGAAGCGGTAAAATACTCTGGCATTGGCAGAGCAAAGCTTTACGAAATGACAAACAGAGAAGATTGTCCTTTTGTCCTTTGGGTTGGAAGTCGGCGTTTGATAAAAAGAAAAGAATTTGACGAGTACATCAGCAAAGCGTACTCGATTTAGGAGGTGTCATTATGGACGATGAAATCTTAAGATATAAGCAGAGGCTGGAAGAACGAGCGGCGCAAACGCCTATATGGGAAAAGGCGTGTTTAACGGTTGAAGAAGCCGCCGTCTATACGGGGATTGGACGGACAAAATTAAGATCAATGCTGAGACAGAAAAAATGTCCGTTTTCAATTTCTAATAGTAATCAGGTACTTATTGTGCGGGAAAAGTTTGACGCTTATCTAAAAGGGCGAAAGCGAATTTAAGCGAGGTGGATTAGAATGGCAAGCACAAAAAGACGAGACAAATCAAGAGTGGTACTCCGTGTTGGCGAACTTCAAAGAAAAGACGGTACATACCAATATTCTTGGACGGATAAGAATAAAAAACGCCGATATGTGTATTCCAAGTCTCTTGATAATCTTCGAGAAAAGGAGGCGCAGATTGCAAAGGACATCAGCGATGGAATTAAGGCGGAAGCCAGATATACGACCGTCGATGAACTATACGCTTTGTGGAAAGACCTGAAACGGGGACTGAAAAATAACACCTTCGAGAATTATAAATATGTATATGAAACTTTTGTCCGTCAGCAAATAGGGAATAAGCGGATTGCAATGCTGAAGAAATCGGATATTAAGAGATTTTACAACTACCTTGCTGACGAAAGAGGTTTGAAAGCCTCAACGATTGACAGTATTCATACGGTACTCCATCAGATATTGGATATGGCGGTTGACGATGACTATATCCGGAATAATCCGTCCAACAATGTTCTGAAAGAGCTGAAACAGTCCCATATATTCAAAACAGAAAAGCGCAGAGGTTTGACACGACCGGAGCAAGAATTGTTTCTTTCCTATCTGAGAGATACGCCCAAATATCAAAATTGGTATTCGGTCTTTGCGGTAATGACAGGGACAGGACTTCGTGTAGGAGAACTCACAGGACTTCGATGGTGTGATATTGACTTAGAGGAAGGTATTATAGATGTGAATCACACTTTGGTCTATTACGACCATAGGACTTCTGAGGGTAAGAGGGGCTGTTACTTCAATGTCAATACGCCAAAGACAGAAGCCGGAAACAGGCAAGTGCTTATGCTGGACTTTGTAAAAGAAGCCTTCAAGATGGAAAAGGAACGGCAGGAAATGCTGGATTTGCATTGTGAAGCAACGGTTGACGGATATACGGACTTTATCTTTATCAACCGCTTTGGGCAGCCGCAGCACCAGTCTACATTGAATAAGGCGATTCGCCGGATTATCCGTGACTGTAACGACGAGCAGTTTTTGAAGGACGAAAATCCCGATGTGTTGCTTCCGCATTTTAGCTGCCACTCACTCAGGCATACATTCACGACGAGAATGTGCGAGGCAGGCGTCAATGTCAAGGTCATTCAGGATACGCTCGGACATAAGGATATTTCGACAACGCTGAACATTTATACAGATGTTACAAAGGAGCTGAAGCGCTCAGAATTTGAAGGTCTTGATTTTTACTTCAAAACAGTGTAAAATATCGGGTGTGTTGGATTTCCATAAAGGAATATCGGCACACCCGAATTTATTGTATATACCGATTGCATTGAGTGGATGGACTTACTACATCAAATACATCAATTCTCACAGCGTTCACGCCAACAGAGGTCTATATTTGCCCATAGTTGTAAATTCAAAAAAACAGCGATATGGACGATATAAATAGTAAACGATAGAAGTGAAACAGCACGAATTGATGACCGCTTTCGTCCCCACAATGAAGTCACAGGGAGCGGCAAAGAATGCGGTGAACAACGATGCGCAGACTTCCGGGCGTGGGGCGGAGCAGGCTGAGGGTACATCAGCGTCAGCACCGGCCGTGAAGATCGATCTTTCCAAAGTGAAAGTTGAGCCGCTGTTCGAGGATGCCGTTGATTTTGACACCTTCAGTAAGTCCGATTTCCGGATTGTAAAGGTGGAAGCGTGTGAGGCGGTTCCGAAGAGTAAGAAGCTTCTGAAGTTTACGCTGAACGACGGAACAGACCGGAAACGCACGATTTTAAGCGGCATCCACGAGTATTACGAGCCGGAAGAACTGGTTGGAAAAACCTGTGTGGCGATCACGAATCTGCCGCCGAGGAAGATGATGGGAATCGACTCCGAGGGTATGCTGATCAGCGCCGTGTACGAGTATGACGGGCATGAAGGACTGAATCTGCTGATGCTGGATGACAGTATTCCGGCGGGTGCGAAGCTGTACTAAAACGATAGCGGAAAAGTGGTTTTGTACCAATTTCCAGAGAAGATTTAAAAACTTATAAAGAAATATGTATGAGATCCCGGGAGAGAGACATCTTCCGGGATTTTTTGTAAATGGATTTGTCACGTTGTATCCCTCCCGTATGAAATGATTTTTTATCAAAATGTTTTAGGGGTATGCGGAGATTTTATGATTATGGCGGAAACAGACGGGATACTGTCATGGCGGCAGGAAAGAGATAGGAATAGTCGGGAATTGGTAAGAAAAATAGCACCATAAAAGAGATAAATGGTCAATACTATGCAACAGAAAAGGGTGTTAAAGTGGGAAAAAATCGAGTATAATAAAAATATAAAGGCGATTATACGGAAGACTCGGATATAGATATTATGGTACTTCTGGATTTGAGCGATATGGATATTAAAAAGTATCGACATGAACTGTCAGGCATGACCTATGATTTTAATATGAACTATGATCTGGATATTAAGCCGATAGCCAAAAATAAGGAGCATTTTAATAAGTGGGTGGACGTATATCCGTTTTATTCAAATATAGAAAGGGAGGGGGTAAAGCTATTTGGCGCAGCATAACGAAAAGGGGACACAGCGCGATCTGGTCTTGTATCGTCTTGAAGTTGCAAAGAGTGATATAAAATCAGCGTAAATTCAATTTATTAGATAGCTGATTATATACATAAATCATCCAGTTGTTTGCCAGTCCTTTGAGAGAGGAGAAATTCTTTTTTCAAAGGACTTTTTCTATTTATACGGATATTTGCAAACTACAAGATAAAGCCAAAACTTCATATACTCTAATCATGACAAAATCGGAAGTCCGCCAGCTTTTCATCGGTCATGTCTTTATCCGGCCAGTGCTCCATTTTGTCCGTCATGACGGTTGTCAGGGAATCCCATGGGATATTGCTATGCGATACAGATATTGCAGGATAAATTAAAAAAGAAACCCGAATAAAGAATACTGAGAGCGTAAACCCTCAGTATTTTTACTTTGCGCCTGCAATATCCTGGATAATTTGATGAATATGAGCAATCTGGCGCTCTGTTAAACCTGTGACTTCAATATATTTTCTTGTGTCAAGCTCTAATAAAAAATCGGTACTGACCGAGAAAAAACGGGAGATTTTAACCAGCATATCTATGGAAGGGAGAATATTATTATTTTCCCAGTTGGAAATTGTCTGTTTTGAAACATTCAGTTCATCAGCAAGCTGTACCTGATTCAGATTATGCGAAAGACGCAGTTTTTTTACAATATCGCCAAACATATAAAAACTCCTTTTCTCTAGCTTACTTTGAAGAAGATATATTTACTAAATACTAAAGTATTGGTATAATGGACTAAATAAAATACTTTGAAAGGATGTATGGGATATGTTTTGTGAAAAATGTGGTAATGAAATTGATGACAAATGGAGCGTGTGTCCAAACTGCGGAGCTGAGTTGAAAAAAGAAAAATCCGATGGTTTGGAGAAAAGTAAGGTAAGTAAAAAGAATAAAGTGAAAAAGCCGCTGTTTAAGAGAGTCTGGTTTTGGATATTGATAGTAATTGCCGCTGTGTTTGCCCTGGCAGTATTCGGAGGATCTGGAGATTCTTCTGGAGACGGCAAAAAATCTGATATAAGTGCTGTTGAAAAACTAAGTCAGATAGCTACATTACAGAGAGATGATGACGCTTATGTTTTTGTTGGAAACGAAGGCTGCGGAACTGCAGCGGGGTGGCAGCTTAGATATACAGAGGAAAACGAAGCTGTCAGATTCGCAGAGCCAGCAGTCGAAGAAATATTTAATACACTTTTCGGGGATGGATGTCTTGAAAGAAATGACTTTTCGTACGACCTTGATAAAGAGAGCGCAAGAATATATTTGAATACAGAAGTTCAGGAGGGAACTTTGACAAATATCAGCTATGACTTTGGGAGCGAAAAAATAACGGCAGTCATAGACGGCAGTGGGTATGAAGCAACAGATGAATTTGCAGATGAAATCAGGAATACAGGAATTTTTGATATCATGAAAGCGGATGTTGACAGTTTTGAGAAGTTACTGGAAGAAAATGATATGACGGCCGGGACAGTTTCCGGGTTAAACTACGATGAACTTACAGAGTATCTGGAAGAAAACGGGGAAGATGTTCCTGAGATTGAGGAAGAAGAGATAACATTAATGACATTGCCGGTTACAGTCGTCAACGACACGGGCATTGACATCTACGAACTTTATGCGTCTACGGTTGACGTCGATGACTGGGAGGAGGACATTTTAGGAACAGATATTTTATACGCAGGAGAAAGTTTTGTGATTGATTTTACATATTATTCAGACCAGACAGAATGGGATTTTGCGATGGCTGATATGACAGGGCAAATGATAGAATTTTATGGTCTGGATTTTGCAGATTGTGATCCGGCAGGAGCAACACTGACTTTGGAGTACGATGGCGAGAACGGTTATGCAACATTAGAGTAGGAGGGATAAGAGATGTTTTGCAGAAAGTGTGGACAAGAATTAAAAGAAGGATGGGTTAGCTGCCCAAACTGCGGTATGTCGTTAAATCGGAAAGAAGAAAGCGGGGATCAGGGTTTAGCTGGCCCCTCAATGGAGACATACAGTGGTGTAAGGGATAGAAAGCAAATCAAAGAAGAACTGGCAGCACTGTATAAAAACCAGAAAGATCCTGTAATAATATTTTGGGGTACAGGTGAAATTTCAAGAGACATGGAGCGGATTCTTGAGCCCGGAGAAAAGATGCAGAAGTTTGAGCACGCTTTTCGCACTTCGGTGATCGGACAGGTTAAGAGTCTGAGGATATTTAGAAATTATATTGCGTTTATGGACAGAAGGCTGGTGTATGTTGAAAGCGGAAGGCGGGCATTTAGTTTTATTCCGTTTTTGCGGAAGCAGATATCAATCCCCTATCGTGAAATACAGCGGATCGACACGGGAAAAAGACTGGGAATATTTTCGGGAACGCTCACTATATGCTATGCCCGGGGGAAAGTGGCATTGGCGGTCTCTAATATGAAAGAAGCAGAAGAAATAAAAGCATTTTTGCAGACAAAAACAGAATAACAGAAAGAGAAAAAAATATGTTTTGTACAAATTGTGGTAAAGAAGTAGAAGATACATGGAAAAAATGCCCTTACTGTGGTGAGCCGTTAACAGCGGAAGAAAAAAAGAGTGAGGATGATGCCCGGGAAGTTTTTAAAGAAGAGCCACATAAAGGGAAAACGGAAAAGGATCAGTACAGCATTATCAGGATTGTTTTAAAGGCATCAGCAATAATTGCCTTTGTATGTTTTTTCTGTCCGCTGTATATGGTTTCGTGTGCGGGGCAGGAGCTGCTTTCAGTAAGCGGATTTGACTTGATGACAGGTATCGAGTATATGGGAGAGCAGATGGAAGGAAATATAGCGTATGGTCTGCTCGGGCTTTTCCCATTCCTGGGTGTTATCTCAGCATTCCGTCTCAGAAAGAAACTTGTCATCCTTAAAGATTATGAGAAAATGAAATCGATATTCTATGAAATTTCGATTTCAGGAGGAACGGCTGCTTTGACGATCTTCTTTTTTACAAGGGTATTAGAGGAGGCTTTTGCAGAAACAGGCCTGACGATTGATACTTGTACAGCGTTAACGATTATGATATTGGGAAGTATTATTCTTTTTGCTGTGTCAGGCTATCAGGCGTACAAACTGGAAAAAAGGAGAAAAAACAATATTTTAAAATGTTTGGGAAGTATAGCAGGGGGTGTTTTGGTCGACTTTATCATTGTAATGGTAATTCTGTATATGTCGGGAGCAATGGATTCAGCTGCAGCCTCTCAGGATTATGCATCAGAAAGCACGCAGATTTCAGACGGGCAGGAAAACGCAGACCAGTTTAATGCAGACGAAGTATTTAATGACTTTGAAAAGAAGAATGTGGAACTGATTAAAAAAGTGGAGGATGAAGTAAACGGAGTTAATCAGGCAGGCAGCTTTCTCGGTATGGATGGCTGGTACACATGTATTACGGGAAGCGAAGGTATTACCGGACACATTAATGTTCAGGCAAATGGAGACGGAACGGTAAACTTGACATTCAGAATATTAGAAATGTCCTATGATATATTATCAGTGCAAGGGGTGATTATTGACGATACTACAATACAGGCAGACTATTATGGATACATAATTACAATGACATGGACTGATGCTGAAAATATGACGATCACAAAGCAGGGAGAACTTTCAGGTACAGATTCGGGAATCATTATGGATATAACAGATAATCAGTCCTATTTAAGAACAGCGGAATTTAACCAATGGTGATAAGGGAGTACTTGGGAGTACTTACAGACAGGCAGGGAGAGCAATTCTTCCTGCTTTTCTTTGCGTAAAAATCCAAATTTTCAGCCATATATTATCACAGTGACACCAGAAAAATAATCAAAGAAGAATTGCCCTGGTTCGGCGCCATTCACTGCGGAATACATTTACCGCACAGCTTGTAGAGTCCGGGGCAGGTATGAAAGTTGTTCAGGTTGTGCCTGGACAGAAAGATGGCGGATACAGAAATAAAAAAAGCTTGAAAATCTGGAGTAATTTAGTAGAATTTATCGGGTGATTAATTGGAAATTTTTCGGAAATACAGTTTCAGACTAATATATGGGGGTAAAAATGAAAAAACTGAAGTTATTTGCTGCTGTCGCAGCACTTTTATCTGGGATCACAATAGGCAGTAACCCAATTCAGGCTGCGCAGGTGGAGAGTTCGGTCAGTAAGGCGGACAAAGAGCTGATCCGTCAGGGAGACACTGTCTCTGTCACAGTAGGATTTGACAGTTATACAGATGTAAAGGAAGGAATCAATGCGGTCAGAGGAACGCTTGAATATGATGAAAGTGTATTTCAACAGCTCGATTCAGCGGATTTAACGACTGTAAATGATTGGGAAAGCCTGAGGTATAACCCGGACAACGGCCGGTTTACGGCAGTGAAAAGGTCCGGAGGTACCGAAGCGGAACAGATTCTTACAATTCACTTTACGGCAAAAGAGGATGTAAAGGCAGGAGATACCCGGATCGCGGTTACCAACCTGGAAGTATCCGAAGGAAACGGCGATCTGCATCCGGCGGGGTCGGAGGTGGCTCTGGCTGTGGTAGCCCAGACCCCTCAGCAGAGTACTTCCTCCGGCGGCAATTCTGCCGGTGAATCCGTCAGGAAGCCGGACAGTGCGGCAGGGATCCCTCTGACCGGGGACAGGCTCGTGCCCGTTGTACTTCTTACATTGGCCGGGGGATCGGCAGTTACAGCGTATTACATAATATATAAAAACAGAAGCCGCCGGAAGCTTCGTTCGATCAGGCTGATGACAGGGGCCGCTGTCGTGGCTGCGGCAGCATTTACAGCGGCGGCGGGGGCGTATGCCTTCGGCGGAAAGGGAGATGTGAATGGAGACGGCATTGTGGACTATGTGGACGTAAGGCTTCTCCAGGACCATCTGATCGATCTGGAACTGCTTTCTGAGGAAAAGTGGAATGCGGCGGATATGAACAGCGACGGCAGTCTGACCGTGACAGATCTGTCCCTTCTTGTTCAGGCAGCCGAGAATGCGGCAGACTACCAGGTGGAACTGACCTCGGCGACAGAGAACTTTTATCTCCGGAAGGGGGAAGAAGCTGAACTGAAATTTACGGCAAGCGTAACGCCGGAGGCAGAGATCAAAAGCGTAGTGGTAAATGGAACAGAGCTTGCGGCAGAGCGGGAGCAGGATTCATCTGTTTATACAGTGAGGGTAAACGCGGGCCCGGAGGCGGGCGTCAGAGACTTCAGGATTACAGAAGCAGTGCTTTCAGGCGGCCGCCGGGCAGACACAGATTATACAGAAACTGTGGAGGTGTTAAAAACACAGCCGGCGATCGAAAATTTCCGCCTGGAGGAAAGCAAAACTTCCGGGGATGTGAAAGCGGTCTTTGACCTCAGTGACGAAGACGGCGCGGTCACTTCCGGAACTGTGAGCCTTTTAGAGAGGTCGCAGGAGGGAGATGTCACGGTCATTGGCTGGGATGTGAAAAGCGGCGGGAATACGCTGGAATTTACCCTTGAGGAAGGCCGGCTGTATGCGCTTGGCTTTTATGTGGAATATGATCTGGCTTCAGGGAAACTGACCGGTCATGAGGAGGATCACAGCGGCAGGCAGATCGTGATACTCAACGACAGAGGAGAAACGATTGCCTCACAGGCGTTTGAAGACGATCTGTTTGACGGGACAGTAGAAATACCGGATGATCTGTACACAAAGTACAGGGTACAGATTACGGCGGACTATGATCTCTCCGGAACAGGCGAAGACGTACAGACCGGGAAAGTAATTTATGAGGAGGAAATCAACGCCCTTGCAAGGGTAAAAGTCAGCGGCAGTACACTCTCCGGCGAATTTGCGGAAAAGGGAGAAACTGTCACAGTTTCTTATATAATAGACAGCAATGTCGCGTCAGACATTGAAAAACTGGTGATCAATAATATAGATACGCCGGTGTCAGAGTCAGGCGGCAACAGCTTCCAGGCGGAGGTGACGGTACCGGAGAGCGCCGGGAAAGGAAAGATCACACTTTCCCAGGTCGTGTTCGAAGATGGAACTGCCGTGAACGTGAAAGTTACAGATGAGATCGAGGTGCTCAGGTCCGCGCCGTCTGTGGAAAAGATAGATGTAAAAGACGACTTTGACAACAGTCAGGTCCATCTGACGTTTGAAATAGCTGACGGGGACGGCGCGTTTGTCTCAGGGAAAGCACAGCTGTTGAAGGACGGTTCGGTCGAACAGGAACATGCGATATCTGAAACAGGGAAAAATACGGTTGATCTCAGTGTAGAGGAAGACAAGGAATATGAGCTGAAAATCCTCATTACCTTTGAGCGCTCAGAGGACGGGGGACATACGGTGGAAGACCAGCCGGTTACAACAATACCGATCCAGCTGGCACATGACTATGAACTTACTGTCAGCGCCATCCAGACTCTGTCTTCATCAGGAGATCCGGACGTCTACTTTGAAAAGGGAGCGGACATCGCTGCGTCTCTGGAGGCGGCGACGAATACTTCGCTTACAGCGTCTGCCGTCTGGGTGGACGGACAGAAATATGATCTGACCGGGACAGAGAACAACAGATATACATTTACCCTTAACGGATATGACAAGAGCGGCGTACAGACGCTTGCCCCGGAGAAAATCCAGATGTCAAACGGCAAAGAACTTGACGTTACAGACGCAGAAGACAGCAGGATCGAGATCCTGAAAGACGCTCCGGCTGTAAAAGACTTTGTCTCAGAGCAGACGGACCGGGATAAACTGAGCGTGAGATTTACTCTTTCGGACGACGAAGACACCATCTCATCGGCAGCCCTTGTCATCACAGATGAGAATGGCGGCGAGCTGCTGGAAAAAGAGATCAGCGCGGGGGCAAATGAAGCCGAAGTAGAGCTGAATTCCTCCCGGTCCTACCAGGCGAAAGTGACTGCGTCCTACGACAGAGACACGAACGCGCTGGGAGATGACAACAACAGTTTTACAAATGCAGAGATATTCAGTCAGGAACTTACTGCGTCCGTCGATGTGATCGAATTTAAAGACATTGAGTCGGCGAAACTCTACCGGGATACGGGGAATGGCGCGGAGGAGGTCCGCGCTATTGATACCACCGGAGGAGTGCCGTCAGACACAGACAGCTACTATGCCGTAATAGAGATGAAAGGGCTGCCGGATTTTTATGCGGGAGTAAAAGAGTTCAGGAATACGGAAAATTCTGCGGATGTGACTGTCGTGATCGATCAGCAGGGGGTCGTTCAGTATGATGAGGATTCATCGGTCAGAAAGAACGAATTTTCTTTCACAGTTCAGGGAGGCAGCGGGGAAACGGAGCCGGATGAGGCGGCAGAGTTCTTCAGGGAACTGTCCGGGAACCTGAAAGGAACATTCCGCCTTGAACAGGATCTGGACGCGTCCGGACTCTCAGAGTCCGAGGCTGCGGTCCTGGGGACATTCGCCGGCGAGCTTGATGGAAACGGACACCGGATCTATAACCTGGACAGACCGCTCTTCCAGAATTTAAGCGGAGCGCAGATCCATGACCTTGTGATCGAGGATGCCGATATCACGAAACAGGTAAAAGGAATACTGGCAAATAAGATATCAGGCGGCTCTAAAATCACAGATACATATATCATCGATTCCAGACTGAATAATACACAGGGCCAGACAGGCGGTTTTGCGGGTATTATCGAAAACAGTACGATAAGTGGATGTGCGGCGGTGAATGTGAACATCAAAGGAGGGGATACGATCGGCGGTATTGCCGGTCAGCTCAACGGAACTACAACCGTCACGAACAGTTATGTGACGGGCGTGCTTGAGGGGACAGGCACGAATGCCACCCTGGGAGCGCGTGTGGGCGGAATTACCGGATGGCATTCCGGCAAATCCATTGATCACTGTTTCACAAAAGTGAACATCACTGCTCCGTCCAGGCTCGGCAACGGCGGGATCGTCGGAGGACCTAAGGACAGCCAGGTCACCATAAATAACAGCCTGAGTATGAGCACCGGAAGCGCGTACCGCATTGCCGGTTTTGACACGCTGAAAAATGCCCGCTCAGTATATGAATATGAGGGCTCGGACAGCGCTACGAACATCAAAGACACCAATTCGGTAGCGGAGACGTCAGATATATACAGCAGAGACTTCTATGTGGACACACTCGGGTTTTCAGAAGATATGTGGAGCTTTGAGCTGACAGAATACGACATCCTTCCCAGCCTTCAGGGAGACCCTGTTCCAAAGACTTTGGACGGGTATGAACTGGAAGCCAATGCCAACGATATCCCGAACTATTCGGAAGTGCGTGAAAACGCAGACTATGACAAAAGCAGGGAAATAGCCTACGCAAACATGGCGAAACTGATGCCCTTTGCCGACACGGCTGAGTGGGTAAATGCAGGAAACAGACTGGACGCATCGGATACACTGACTACAGCGAAGATACGGTTCGTACTGCCTCTTGGGGCTGATAACAGTCTGATTTCCGCCGTGGCGGACCAGAGTGAATCCGAAGTACAGAAAATCAGGATCGTATATGAGGACGCCCACAGAGAGGAGATTGCCGTACAGTACGAAAAGCAGCTCGGAGGTGTTGTGGCGCTCTATGAAGCGGCGGAGAGAGGGATCGACTATCAGCCTGGAAACTATATCTTGAAGCTGGACGGGGAGCTGCTCGATGAGGTCGTATCTCTGGCTGACAGCTATGATTACGCGACCGTGATCGCGGCGCTGACTGACGAGAACGAGAGCAGACTTTATACCGACTATTACAACGAACAGGTGAAGCCGGCGCTCAGGGAGACGATCGCCAGGTGGATCGGTTCCGGGGAGGCATTCCCGACCTACTGCGCGCAGCCGTCAGTAAAGAAACAGGTTGAAGCGGCGCTCAAAGATGAGACCCGCCTGAAAAAGTTCCTGTATGCGTTTAACTATTATGACAAGTGGTACAATATAGACTTTGACGGCGTGACACTAAGCGATCTGCTGTTCTTTAGCGGGACAGCGATTGAAGAGACTATGACAACAGATTACCTTACCCGCCAGGTGTTTGATGTGGGTACGGGCCCGAGAAATGTGAGCAGTACGCAGAACTTCTACAGCAGAGTATTTCCGGATTTGACAATCTGAGCGGCAGCAGCAATGTTTATGAGTATGAGAGATCCAACAGCAAAACGAACATAACCGAAGCAAACGGTGAGAGAGTAAAAGCAGCAGGAGACGACCGGGTCAGGACGGAGACATTTTATACATCAGAGCTGGGCTGGTCAGAAGATATATGGGACCTGAGCGGCATTGCCGGGGGCGGTCCCAGATTAAAAGGAGCGCTGATCGTTCCGGGAAGCAATCATGTACCAGCACTCCCGGAGCAGGGAGCTTCCCGGGAAGCGCCCTCTTACGTGGAACCGGTTCTGAGTGGGGACTAAGCCTTTGGAGGGAGAAAGCCCGAAGAGTGACTTCCCGTATCTGTTAAGGCCGGTATTCGTTAAGATTCAGAAGTGACAAGTGAACAAAACTACAAAAATCAGGGGTGAACTGCCAAAATGTGCGGAGCCTCTGATTTTTTGTGCAGAATTTTATACTGCGTTTCGTGAGAAATACTGTCAGAACGATACAAAAAAGATATAATCATCCTGTACACTGACATCAGTAACAAAGAAAAAGATACCGGTGAAAGGAAACGACTATGGAACTCAGGCTTTTGATCGTGGAGGATGACAGGCTGCTGGCAGAGGCGGTCAGTGATTATTTTACCGCGAAGGGGTGGAAGACAAAAATCGTATATAACGGAAATGACGCTGTGGAGAATGCGGTAAACGGGTTCTGGCAGATGATCCTGCTGGATGTGATGCTTCCCGGAAGGGACGGTTTTTCTGTGTGCCGGAAAATCCGTGAGCAGACAGACACGCCCATATTTTTCATCACAGCCCGGGTGATGGAGGAGGATGAGCTGAGCGGCTACGCTGCGGGAGCGGACGACTATATTACCAAACCATTCTCCCTGCCCGTGCTCTATGCAAAGGTTATGGCAATGACAGGGCGTGTGCGAGGCACCTATATAGCTGATCTTATCGCCAAAGGCGGTGTGACGGTGAATGTGCGTACCCGGAGTGTCACTGTCCGGGGATCGGACTGCCCGCTTGCGCCGAAGGAGTATGAGCTGCTTCTTCTTTTTCTCAGGAATCCGAACCGGACTTTCACAAGGGACCAGCTTCTGACCCGATTGTGGGGATATGATTTTGAGGGAAATGAGCGCGTCGTGGACAATCATATTAAGAAGCTGAGAAAAGCACTGGAAGGGAGCACATGCCGGATCCATACCGTGAGAAACGCCGGTTACAGGATGGAGGTGTCTGTATGAGAGCGAAAAAGGATAAGAAAGCGGAAAAGAAAAGGTCAGCTGTTAAGGGGTATACGGGAGGAAAGCTGAGAGCTTTCCTGCTCTTTGCCTTTGTGGTTGTGTACGCACTGAGTATGCTGCTGGCTACATGGGTGGACCAGCTGGGAAGACAGAAAGACTATTTGGAAAAAATCGCAAAAGTTGAGCAAAAAATCTGGGATAATATGCGTTACAAAGCGAAGGCAGAACAGATTTCCGGGGAAGATGCCGCAGAAGGAGCCGGGGATGACTGGCGGATCCATAAATTATATGAGGAGACCTCCGTTGCTGCTCTTGTATACAGCACGGAGTACCAGATGATATCAGCTGCGGTTTATGACTCGGATGGAAATCTGGCTGCCAGGAGTACAAATCTGCTGACCGCGGAGATAGAAGGAGAGACCGGAACATCCACAGTGAGCTGGCCGTTGTCAGACTACATGTCGGATGAAGAAATAGAAACCCTGGCAGGATATTTGGGAGAGAATTATGAGCCGCGCGAGTATGCAGGAATAACGTATGAGATAAAGGCGGCCAAATCCGCTGTGGGAGACGGGCTTGAAGCTGTCAGTGTGAGAAGGCTCTTTTATTCGACAGAGGATGTAAAGGAAGCGGGGAGCATCGGACCGGTATGGCAATGGGAAAAGGATAGTGACAGTATATCTTATGATGCGTTGAGCCGGCTTCAGGATGTTGCGTGGTATTTCCCGGGAATGCAGCAAAACGGAGGAATAGACGGATGGCATGAGTGGATGGATAAGGAGTATCTTCAGAATTATCCGAAAGTATATCAGAAACCGTATTCTCAGTATAGCAGCGGCGGTATTGCCCGGCAGACAGAGACTTCCTCCCATCTTTTTCTCGGAGAAGGTTACGGCATGCCGGATTATACGCTGGTGATCCGGTCAGTTGGGTATCCCTGGAAGGAAGCGTTCGATTCCCTGGGGCATATCTACCTGTGGGGAGGCGTCCTGACATTGCTCTGCGCCGGACTGGTTCTCTGGACAGTTGAAAAAACATTTCACAGGCGGGCGGTACTGGAAGAGAGGCAGAGAGACTTTACAAATGCGATCGCCCATGAGATGAAAACTCCTCTGGCGGTGATCCGGGGATTTGCAGAAAATCTGGAGGAGGATATCAATAAAGAAAAAAGAGCCTATTACCTGGAACAGATCATCGGCCAGACAGAGCGCATGGACGATATGGTAAAAGAAATGGTCTTCATTTCCAGATTGGACTCAGAAGAATACAGGTCTGTAAAGAAACAGATATCAGTCAGAGAGCTGATCGGGGAGATCACCGTCGCGTACAGCGCCCGGTTCGAAGAAAAGCAGATCGAGGTGAACGTGAGCTGCGGCACAGATTTCCTGATATACGGGGACAAAGGACTCATAGAAAAAGCCTTCTCCAATCTGGTCGCCAATGCAGTGGATCACAATCGATATGAGGGCAGGATACAGATCGATATAGAACGGGAGAAATGTGTGATTGAGAATACCGGAGAAAGAATACCGGAAGAAGATCTGCCCCATGTGTGCGATCTGTTCTTCACCGGCAGTAAAAGCCGGGGCGGCGGGGAGAGACACCCTGGCGTCGGACTGTATCTGGCGGAGAAGATTTTCCGGGCAGACGGGCTGGGGATGAAAGTGGAAAATACAGACAATGGGGTGCGCGTAATCGTGAGATAAATTTGTTAGGCCACTTATAAATGATTTTCTACGCAAAATGGCAAAATTTCGATATCAGTAAATCAAGATGTAAGTGCAGG
>CALWDM010000052.1 GCA_944376695.1 uncultured Mediterraneibacter sp.
AAAAGTTGAGGTAAAAGAAAAAGAAGAGGGCTCGGAAACATTGATTTTTCAATGGTTCAGAGTTTCCGAGACCACTCCTTACATAGAATGGGGGTGATGCTGATGGACAAGAAACCTTTTGATTTCAAAGACCTGATAGCTTTCAGGATGTTCATTTTAGCATTGCTGACATTCGTATTCAGGTTTTGTCGATCATGTTTTAAGGCATAGAAAAACCACCCCGGTAACTTTGGCGAGTTGGGGTGGTAGTTCTATATTACTTTTCCAATGAGGTCAACCACTTTGTGGGCGGTTGTTCCTTTTTCACTTATAATATAACACGAGTGTTCAGTGTGTTCAATAGAAAATTCAGTGTTGACAGGTGATCTCTGTGAAATCCGGAAGCGCATCGGGACGGGGAAGAAACAACGCCCGCCAAAGTGCAGAAAGTATTAAAAGGAATATGAGGATGCAGCAGTACTTGAAAAGGAAGTCTGAATATGATAAGAAAAATGAAGGCGGCAGATCTGGACATGGTCGCGCAGATCTGGCTGGATACGAATCTGAAAGCTCATGGTTTTATCCCGCCGGAGTACTGGAAGGGAAATTATGATACAGTAAAGGAAATGATCTCTCAGGCGGAGGTGTATGTGTATACAGATGAAGATAAAGCTCAGATCCTGGGATTTATCGGGCTGGCTGAGGATTATATTGCAGGGATCTTTGTCCGGGGAGAGGCGCAGAGCCGGGGGATCGGGAAAGAGCTCCTGGATCAGGCGAAGAGAGGAAAAAGAAAACTGACTCTGAATGTGTATGCAAAGAACACGGGCGCAGTGCGGTTCTATCAGCGGGAGGGTTTTCGGATCGCGGAAGAAGGCGTTGACACAGCTACCCATGAGCAGGAATATCTCATGTGCTGGGAAGCAGGACAGCGGTTTTAAAAAAGGATCGTGCATGGATGGACGTTTACCTGCGTACATATGGAGAAATCTCTGTGAGAGAAAAAGGAGGAGAGTACAGGATGGAAGAGAAGAAACTGATAGAATTCCGGAATATTGTGAAGAGTTTTGACGGGCAGATCGTCTTAAAGGGCGTCAATCTTGATATTTATGAAAATGAGTTTGTCACCCTGCTCGGACCCAGCGGGTGCGGAAAGACGACGCTCCTGCGGATTCTGGGCGGGTTCCTGGACGCGGACGAGGGGAGCGTGATCTTTGACGGGGAGGAGATCAGCAAGAAGCCGCCCTACGAGCGGGAACTGAATACGGTCTTCCAGAAATACGCCCTGTTTCCCCATCTGAGCGTGTATGAGAATATTGCCTTTGGGCTGAAGATCAAGAAGATGAGCAAGGACGTGATCGACCAGAAGGTGATGAAGATGTTAAAGCTCATCGGTCTGGAAGGATATGAGGATAAGAATACGACCCTTCTCTCCGGCGGGCAGCAGCAGCGCGTGGCGATCGCCCGCGCCCTGGTGAACGAGCCGAAGGTGCTCCTTCTGGACGAGCCTCTGGCGGCGCTGGACTTAAAGCTGCGCAAGGAGATGCAGTACGAGCTGAAACGGATCCAGCAGGAGGTTGGGATTACCTTTATCTTTGTCACCCATGACCAGGAAGAAGCGCTCACCATGTCTGACAAGATCGTGGTCATGAAGAACGGGGAGATCCAGCAGGTGGGCACTCCGCAGGATATCTACAATGAGCCGGCGAACCGCTATGTCGCGAATTTTATCGGGGAGAGCAATATCATCCCCGCGGTCATGCTGGAAGATTACAAGGTGCGCTTTGACGATATTACCTTTGACTGTGTGGATTTCGGCTTTAAGGAGAATGAGCCTGTGGATGTGGTCATCCGCCCGGAGGACATTGATATCGTGGACGTAAAAGACGGGAAAATGACAGGGGAGGTCTTAAGCGTCCTCTTTAAAGGCGTGCACTATGAGATCATGGTGGAGACGGTCCCCGGGACGAGCGTGACAGTGAACATGCGCGTGATCCGCAATCAGGATGTGACCAGCGCGGACGGGAAGGAGAAGATCAGTGCGAGCGACTTTTTCGTGGATATCGACGATGTGGAGGAATTAAACGACAAGGAGATCATCGCGCTCTCCAACGCGCAGGCATGGGATCCTGCCAGTGACGAATTCATTTCCATCGCAAAGGTCGAGTATGATCTGTCCAAAGAGGAAGGGGCGTACCCGGTCGTATTCTCCACGGCGAACGGTACGAGCGTGGAGCGGACGATCCATGTGGTGGACCAGCCCTTCGTGAAAAATGAAAAGGCAAACGAAGGCGTCATGGCGTTTAATTTCTTTAAGACTGTGGACGAGATCACAGAGTCCCAGGCGCTTGACACGGACCTTAAGACATGGGCAGGGGCGCAGGGATGGAAGTTGAGCGACGAGGATGAGAGCATTGACCTGAGCGTGGATTATGATTTTGAGCCGGAACATGTAAAAGAAGGGGTATACCGGATCACCTTCTCTACGACTGGGCGCGAATTTAAGATACACACCACGGATTATGTCGAAGAAGGGCGTGAGGTCGGGCTTACGTTTTTCCCGGAGGATATCCACGTCATGTCCAGAGAAGTATTTTAAAGGAGGTGCAGTCTGAATGAAGCGGTTTTCAAAGCTTGCGCTGCCGTATGTTGTATGGGCTGCGCTGATGCTGGTCCTTCCCATGCTGCTGATCGCGCTGTATTCGGTCATGGAACAGGGAAACAGCATTATTTCATTTTCTTTTACACTGGACCACTATGTGAAATTTTTTACTGACCCGGATTTCCTGCTTATTTTGTGGAGATCCATTGCCATTGCGGTGAAGACGACGCTGATCTGCCTGCTCCTGGGATATCCGGCGGCATATTTTATCTCAAAGTGCAGTGAGAAGGCGCAGAATGTTCTGATCCTCTGCATCACGCTCCCCATGTGGATCAACATGCTTGTGCGTACATACGCATGGATCGGGATCCTGAGCGAGGGCGGTATCCTACAGCGGATCCTGGGCCTGTTCGGGCTGGGGGATATGGAGCTTTTGTATACAGAGGGCTCTGTCCTGCTCGGCATGGTCTATAATTTCCTGCCGTTTATGATCCTGCAGGTGCATACATCGCTGACAAAGATGGACCACTCTCTGCTGGAGGCGAGCGCGGACCTGGGGGCAAACCCGGTACAGACTTTTCGCAGAGTGACGCTCCCGCTTTCCCTGCCGGGAGTGATCAACGGGATCACACTCGTATTCCTCCCTGCGGTCAGCTCCTTCTTTATCCCGAAGCTCCTGGGCGGCGGACAGTATTTCCTGATCGGAAATATGATCGAGAACCAGTTTATCACAGTGGGCGAGTGGAATTTCGGAAGCGCCATCTCCATGATCATCGCGGTCATCATGATGCTGCTGATGATGGCGGTGCGCAGGATCGAGCAGCATAACCAGGGCATCCGGAAAGCGGGGATGCGCGCCCGCGGCGGGAAGGAGGCGCAGTTATGAAGAAGGAGAGACGTATTTTCGGGAAAATACTGATGGCGCTTATGGTCGCGTTTTTCTATCTTCCGATTATCTATATGGTGGTGTTCTCTTTTAATGAGAGCAAATCGCTGACCAGCTTTACCGGGTTCTCCCTGCGCTGGTATAAGCATATGCTGGAATCGAGCGATATGATGACAGCGCTCTATACAACATTCAGCGTGGCGGTGCTGGCGACGCTGATCTCCACGGTTGTGGGGACGATCGCCGCGATTGGGCTGAGCAGCTCAAGGAAGATCATCCGCAATATCATGGAGCAGGTAGACAATCTTCCTATGATGAATCCGGAGATCGTGACAGCAATCGGATTTATGCTGCTGTTTATCACCTTCCAGGTGGAGAAGGGGTATGTGACCATGCTGCTGGCGCATATTGCGTTCTGTATCCCTTATGTGATCCTGTCTGTTATGCCGAAGATCCGGGCGCTGGACCCGAACCTGGCGGACGCGGCAATGGATCTGGGAGCCACTCCGTGGAAGGCTCTGACCAAAGTCATTGTTCCGCAGATCACTCCCGGGATCGTTTCGGGTGCGCTGATCGCGTTTACCATGTCAGTGGACGATTTTATCATTTCCTATTTTGTGACCGGGCAGGGCGTGAAAAATTTAAGCATCGTTGTGTATACAATGAGCAAGAGGGTCAATCCGAGCATTAACGCGGTGTCCACTCTTGTGGTCGTGATCATTACGATCGTGCTGCTGATCGTGAATATCGCGCCGATAATCGCGGCGAAGAAGAGCGCCAGGTCTGAGCTGGGGAGACAGAAGAAATTCGTCCCTGCGGCAGCGGGATGTCTCGTGCTTATTATCGCTGTCCTCGCGGTATACCAGGGCGGGGCAGGCGGTGCGGACCGTCCCTTTGAAGGACAGACTCTCCATATCTATAACTGGGGAGAATATACCGGGGAGAACATTATCCCGGATTTTGAGGAAGAGACCGGGGCAAAAGTGGTGATGGAGAACTTTGACTCCAATGAACAGATGTATATCAAAGTGGCGAACGGGGAGCCATATGATATCCTCGTGCCCAGCGACTATATGATCCAGAGGCTGATCGAAGAAGGGTATCTCCAGAAGCTCGACAAATCGAAGCTGAACTGCATGGAGAAACTGTCAGACGCGGTGAAAGGGCTTCCGTATGATCCGGATAATGATTATTCAGTGCCGTATTTCTGGGGTACCGTGGGAATTGTCTATGATAAGACAAAGGTCGACATCGAAGATCTGGAGAGGGAAGGCTTTAATATCTTCCTGGATGAGAAGTATAAGGGAGACGTCTACCTGTATGATTCAGAGAGGGACTCCTTTATGATGGCGCTCAAAGCGCTGGGATACTCTATGAACACAGAGGATGAGGCTGAGCTTCAGGAGGCTTATGAATGGCTGGTCCGCTGCGTGGAGACAATGGATACGGAGATCGTGACAGACGAGATCATCGACAACATGGCGCAGGGGCGCAAAGCTCTGGGGCTGATCTATTCCGGGGACGCCACGTATGTGATGGCAGAAAACGAAAATATGGGCTACTACATGCCGGAGTCAGGGACCAATCTCTGGTCAGACGCCATGGTGATCCCGAAGAACGCGCAGAATCCGGATCTGGCACACGCGTTCATCAACTTCGCCAGCGACTACAACGGGGCGTATGACAATTCCAGCTATGTGGGGTATACTTCCGCAAACGAGGAAGTTATGGAGGTGCTCTCCGGCGAGGGCGGCGATTATGAAGGGATCAATGCTTATATCCCGAGGACGGACAATGAGAATGACGAAGTGTTCGTATACAATGAAGATACAAAGAAGATCATCAGCGACCTGTGGAGCCGGGTGAAGATCGCGGCGAGCAATGCGGACTGATCTGGCAGGGAGTAAAGAAATCGCGGCGGGCAGCACGGACTGACCTGGCAGGAAGTAAAAAGATCGCGGCGGGCAGCGCGGACTGACCTGGCAGGAAGTAAAAAGATCGCAGCAGGCAGTTCGGTCTGACAAGGCAGGATGAAAAAGAAAGTGGTGGGCTATGGACAGAGACGGAAAAAACAGACACAGAAATGAACAGGGAAATGGACCGGGGAATGAACAGAAAACCGGTCGGGAAACCGGCCGGAAGAAAGGGCGGATGAAAGAGCTGGGGGCTGCCCTTTCCATGGAACTGCGCGAGCACAGAAGTTCGTTTATCGTGTTTTTTACACTGCGTATCCTTGTGATCGCCATGCTGGTCCTTCAGCTTTTGAACAGGAATTACGAGAATGTATTCCTGTGCGCGCTGACGCTTCTGCTCCTGGTGATGCCCAGCCTGGTGCAGGTCACCTTTAAAGTGGAGCTCCCGACTACGCTGGAGATCATTATCCTTGTGTTTATCTTTGCGGCGGAAATATTAGGGGAGATCAGCGAGTTTTATCTGGTCTTCCCGTTCTGGGACACTGTACTGCATACGATCAACGGGTTTCTGGCAGCGGCGATTGGATTTTCCCTTGTGGACCTTTTAAACCGCAGCGAGAGGACGGTATTCAACCTGTCCCCGCTGTTCACAGCGATCGTTGCCTTCTGCTTCTCGATGACGATCGGCGTGGTCTGGGAATTCTTTGAGTTTGGGATGGATACGCTGATCGGATATGATATGCAGAAAGACACGGTCATCCATACGATACGCTCGGTCACACTCGACCCGGCCGGGCACAATGTGCCTTATGTGATCAGCGGGATCTCAGAGACTGCGGTGAACGGACAGGAACTGGGGCTTGGCGGCTACCTGGATATCGGACTGATCGATACGATGCAGGACCTGATCGTCAATTTCATCGGGGCAGTGATCTTCTCGGTGATTGGTTTCTTTTACGTGAAAAACCGCGGGAAAGGGAGCGTGGCGGGACGGTTTATCCCCCGCAGGAAGGCGGCGGACAGAGACTTCCTTAAGATCGCAAGGGAAGAGAATGCCTCTGCGCAGGGGCATCTATCTGCGGATGACCCGGAAGAGCAGGTTCCAGACGAGGAAGAATAAAAAAGCGCCCGCAGCGGTGGCTGCGATGTAGACAAGGATAGATGGCAGGTTGTCGATGAGGGGGACGAGATCCCGGAAGACGACCTGCTGCATCTGAAGGTCTGGGTTGATGTAAAACATATTGATCAGGCCATATCTGTCCAGCGTCAGATTGAAGACTTCTGCCAGCGCGCAGCAGCAGAGATAGAAAATGGCAGCGTGGATGAAGGGGCGCAGGGGCAGCTCCTCAGACAGTGTGCGGGAGAAGAGCACATTCTTCGCATCGCTTCGGAGCCTCTGGAAGTAGACCACGCCCGCGCTGATCCCGATGAGGATCAGGAGGAAATGCCACGTCCAGGAATGCACGGTCAGGGCAGGCAGAGGGTACATAAGGCCGCTCGTATCCGCGAACACAGCGATACCGCCAAGGAGGCCGAAGCTCATCAGGAAGGCGAGGAGCATCCGGCGGACGCCCTCCCTGCGCAGCCACGGGTAGGCGAGCAGCACATACATGGGGATGCTGCAAAGCTGGAATGGGAAATACCACCAGTTATATGCCCCGTGCCCCAGGGAAAAAGTCAGGACAAACTGCTTCCAGACCTCGCTGCACAGCATAAGAACGCCGCACAGGAAAAACACCCTGTCAGACCAACAGGGAAAATACATTCTCATCAACGAAGACTTCTTACCCATCTTTCACACCTCTTTCGGATTACACGGATGTGTAATCATTATACCACGAG
This sequence comes from uncultured Mediterraneibacter sp., assembly GCA_944376695.1. Taxonomy (GTDB): domain Bacteria; phylum Bacillota; class Clostridia; order Lachnospirales; family Lachnospiraceae; genus Mediterraneibacter. The sequence goes on from CALWDM010000052.1 coordinate 7,223, forward strand.
CGCAGAAAAGGAAGCGCCGCGTGAGCGGCATTTACTTTTCAAGCCGTGGGTCCCGGTATAATCCCCGCGGGAGCGGGGCGAAGCGATGGAATCGCTTCGGATTACACGGATGTGTAATCATTATACCTCAAACTCTCCTGGTATTATACGGGTTTCCTTCCTTTTGACTAAAGATTGTTAAAAAATAGACATAACGCTGTACTGATTTGACAAAAATAATTTATTTTTTGCCCGGTTTTACTGTTAAAAAACCATAAAAAAATCAGGCGGCTCTTTTTTTCTGAAAAAAGTCGATGAATAATGAATAAAAAACCGACCTCCGTGACGGCTGAAAAAGGGCAAAATGAAATAAAAATCAGCCTGCGGAAGGATTCCCCGGCTTAAGATGATGAATATTGACAAAAATTTTGACGGGGCGTAATATTGTTACAGCTTTTGAAGGCGCAGGGATTTATCCGGACAGACAGCTTCTGTGACGACAGGAAAACAGGATAAAAACCGCCGGAAAAAGCCGGGAATAGATTCAAGGGGTTCAAAGAGGAACAACTCCTTTTTTTGTACCAAAAAATCCCGCGGGGAGGAAAAATATCCTGCCGGGACGGATCGATCCCAGAATAAAAAAGAGAAGAAAAGGAGGGAGTAATACGGGAAATCTGACAGAAACACTGATGGAAGAGCTGAACTGCGAGACAGTCTTCACCCTTCCGGTCCTGGGCGGGATCTCAGAGTCAGTCGTTGTCACCTGGATCATCATGGCAGTGCTTGTCGTGCTGTCCATTATCCTGACAAGAAACCTGAGGGTAGAGAACCCCGGGAAGGTACAGCTGGCACTGGAAGCGGCGATAAGCTGGGCGCAGGATTTCTTCGAGGGCGTCATTGGCAAAGAGAACCGGGGATATGTACCATATCTGATCACGGTCCTGCTGTATCTGGGCGTAGCGAACACGATCGCTCTGTTCGGGTTTAAGCCGCCCACAAAAGATCTGAATGTGACTGCGGCGCTTGCGATCATGAGCATGTTTGTGATCGAGTTTTCAGGCATCCGCAAAAACGGAGTAAAACACTGGCTAAAGCATTTCGGGCAGCCGGTACCCGTGGTGGCGCCGATCATGGCGCTGGAGGTCGTGATAAGGCCTCTGTCGCTCTGTATGCGACTCTTCGGCAATATGCTGGCAGGATTTGTTGTATTAGAGCTTCTGAAATATTTTGTGCCGCTGATCGTTCCGATCCCGGTGAGTTTTTATTTTGACCTCTTTGACGGGCTGCTCCAGGCATATGTATTCGTATTCCTGACAGCGCTCTTCATGACGGAGGAAATGGAGTAGGCCCTTCTTTTTATACATATAAAAGGGACAGAAAACAAACGGTTATTATAATAAGAAAAAAGGAGATTAAGACAATGGGAACAATTATAGCTATCGGAGCAGGTATTGCAGTATTGACAGGTATCGGAGCAGGAGTCGGGATCGGTATCGCGACAGGCAAGGCGACAGAGGCGATCGCAAGACAGCCTGAGACAGAGGGCAAGATCAGCAAGAACCTGATCCTCGGATGCGCGCTGGCAGAGGCAACCGCGATCTATGGTTTCATCATCGGCATCATGATCATTTTCTTCCTGAAATAAGGACGGAGGGCTGTATCCCGGAATGCTGCCGATGAGGCGCAGCCGGAGAAGTTGATAAGAAAGGCAGGTCAAAAAGGTGATTCAGATAAACATGAACCTTGTCTATACGATTATAAACCTTGTTGTCCTTTATCTTTTGCTGAGGCATTTCCTCATCCGTCCCGTGACGCAGATCATGGAGAAAAGGAAGCAGATGGTCGAAGAGGGCTTCAAGAACGCGCAGGACATGCAGGATCAGGCTGCCCGTATGAAGCAGGAATATGAGGAAGCCTTAAACGGGGCAAAACAGGAATCCCTGCGGATCGTGGACAGTGCCCGCAGATCCGCGAAGGCAGAGTATGACAGGATCGTCGGCGAGGCAGGGGACAAGGCAGGAAGCATTATTGAGTCTGCAAAAGAAACCGTGCGCGTGGAGCGGGAAAAAACGATGAAGGAGCTCCAGTCACAGATCGCGGGTCTGGCAGTGGCGTCCGCCGCCAGGATCATGGGTGGACAGCAGAACGGGCAGAAGGACAGCATTCTGTATGACCAGTTTTTGAAGGAAACGGCAGGAGAGACAGGTGAGGGCAGTGAAAATGAAGACTGATCGTGAAGTGCGCTGCTCATCGCCGGCAGTTTCGTACGGAAAGGTGCTCTTTGGGATGAACATCCCGGAGGGGGCAGTCGATAAGACAAGAGAGATCCTGCGGGAAGTCCCTCAGCTTACGGAGCTGTTTATGAATCCGACGATCCCTCTGAAAACAAAGTACAGTGTGGCGGATAAAGTTTTTCCTGCGGAAATGCGGAGTTTTATGAAGACTGTATGCCGCTACCGGAAGATGGGGCTGATCCGTGAGATCTTTGCCGCATATGACAGATGCAGGGAAAAGCAGGCAGGGATCGTTAATGCCAGACTGTACTGTGTCACACCTCCCGGCGAGGAGCAGAAAAAAGGGATCGAGGCATTCATCTGCCGCAAATACGGAGCAGAAGAGGCGAAGCTTTCCGTGGTCCGCGATGATTCCCTGCTTGGAGGATTTCTCCTGCGTGTGGGGAGCGATGAGTATGACTGGAGCATAAAGGGCCGCATGGACAGGCTGGCGCAGGAACTGGGCTGCGCAATACATTAACCTGGAGGTGAACAAGGTGGGTTCAATCAATTCAGATGAGATAATCTCTGTCCTGAGAGAAGAGATAGAGAATTTTGATAAAATGAGCAGAGACAGTGAAGTGGGCACTGTCATTGCCGTCGGCGACGGGATCGCCAGGATCTACGGGATCGACCATGCCATGTACGGCGAGATCGTTACGTTTGAGAACGGGCTCAAGGGGATGGTGCAGGATATCCGCAGGGATGAGATCGGCTGCATCCTTTTCGGCAGCGATACCGGGATCCGCGAGGGCACAAAGGTGTCCCGGACAGGAAAGAGGGCCGGCGTGCCGGTAGGAGACGCGTATATCGGACGCGTGGTCAACGCGCTGGGCGAGGCGATCGACGGAAAAGGAGAGATCCAGGCGGATGATTACTGCCCCATCGAGCGGGAAGCACCGGGAATCATTGACCGTAAGTCTGTCAGCGTGCCTATGGAAACCGGGATCCTTTCCATTGACGCAATGTTCCCCATCGGCCGCGGACAGCGTGAGCTGATCATCGGGGACAGGCAGACCGGGAAGACTTCCATTGCCATGGATACGATCCTGAACCAGAAGGGCAAGGATGTGGTCTGCATCTATGTTGCCATCGGGCAGAAAGCGTCCACAGTGGCAAAGGTGGTAAATACGCTGAAGACCCATGGGGCGATGGATTATACGATCGTAGTGTCCTCCACGGCAAGCGACTGCGCGCCGCTCCAGTATATCGCGCCGTATTCGGGGACAGCGATGGCAGAACACTTTATGTATCAGGGGAAGGATGTGCTGATCGTGTACGACGATCTGTCCAAACATGCTGTGGCTTATCGCGCGCTTTCCCTTCTTCTGGGACGTTCTCCGGGACGTGAGGCTTATCCGGGAGATGTCTTCTATCTGCATTCAAGACTGCTGGAGAGATCCAGCCGCTTAAGCGATGCGCTGGGCGGCGGCTCGATCACCGCGCTGCCGATCATTGAGACACAGGCAGGAGACGTATCCGCCTATATCCCGACGAACGTGATCTCTATCACGGACGGGCAGATCTTCCTGGAGAGTGGCCTGTTCGCATCCGGGATGCGGCCTGCTGTGAACGTGGGACTTTCCGTGTCCCGTGTGGGCGGCGCAGCGCAGACAAAGGCAATGAAAAAGGCGTCCGGAAGCATCCGTATCGATCTGGCGCAGTACCGGGAAATGGAAGTGTTCACGCAGTTCAGTTCTGATCTGGACGCTGCCACGAAGGAGCAGCTCGAGTACGGCAGCGGCCTGATGGAGCTGTTAAAGCAGCCGCTGTACCATCCGCTGTCTCTCCATGAGAAGGTGATCACCCTGTGCGCGGCGATCCATAAAGTGCTGCTGGGGATCGAGAAGAAAGAGATCAAAAAGTTCCAGGCAGATATGCTGACATATTTTGAGACCGCGCACCCGGAGATCGGACAGGAGATCGAGGAGACGAAGGCGCTTTCGGAGGAACTGATCGAAAAGATCGTGGAGACCGCGAAGGAATTTAAGAAGAGCAGGTGATAATATGGCAAATATCAGAGAGATACAGAGCCGCATCAACAGTGTCAAAGACACGATGAAGATCACGAATGCCATGTACATGATCTCCTCCTCAAAGATGACTCATGCAAAGAAAAAGCTGATGGACACAGAACCGTATTTCTACGCTCTCCAGGGAGAAATCTCCAGGATACTGAGGCATCTGCCGGAGCTGGAGCACCATTTCTTTGACGCCAGGGAAAAGATCCCGGCAGAGGAGCGGAAGATCGGTTCCATCGTAGTAACCGCGGACAAAGGACTCGCCGGGGCATACAACCACAACGTGGTAAAACTGGAGGAAGAGATCCTTGAAAAACCCGGGATCCACAAACTGTTTGTCGTGGGAGAGCTGGGGCGGCACTATTTCGCGAAGCGGGGCGTGGAGATCGACACGAATTTCCAGTATACAGTCCAGAAGCCGACCATGCACAGGGCAAGGGATATCTCGGGCGTTCTGCTGGAACAGTTCCGTGCCGGAGAACTGGATGAGATCTATATCGTGTACACGCGGATGGAAAATTCCGTCCAGTCAGATGCGGAAGTGCTGAAACTCCTGCCGTTGGAGAGAAGCTCATTCAATGAGATGAAGATGCCGCTGAACATGTACCGCGAGGCAATCGATCTCTATCCGTCGGCAGAAGTCGTGATGGACAGCATCATCCCCAATTATGTGACCGGCATGATATACGGATGTCTGGTAGAAGCATACGCCAGCGAGCACAATGCCCGCATGATGGCGATGAAATCCGCCACGGACAGCGCCCAGAGCCTGATCCACGACCTGTCCATCATCTACAACAGGGCAAGGCAGGCGGCGATCACACAGGAGATCACAGAAGTGTGCAGCGGTGCAAGGGCACAGCAGAAATAGTTGGAATATTCATGAATGTTTCGAAATTGTTCCTGAAAGGGGTCAGACCCCTTTTGGGAGGGGTCTGACCCCTTTTCGTAGAAAGTGAGAACAGTTATGATTATGAATAAAGGAAGAATCATTCAGGTCATGGGACCTGTTGTTGACGTTGTATTTGAGGACGGTGACCTTCCCTTTATCAAGGATGCGCTGGAGGTTGAAAACAACGGGAAGAAGTGCATTATGGAGGTCGCCCAGCATCTCGGGAATAATGAGGTGCGCTGTCTGATGCTCTCCGCAAGCGAGGGGCTTCATAAGGATATGGAAGTCACTGCTACGGGAGCGGGGATCCAGGTGCCGGTCGGCGAGAAGACGCTGGGCAGGCTGTTTAATGTGCTGGGCGAGACGATCGATGACGGCGCGTCCATCAATGATGCGGAGAAATGGGTCATCCACAGACAGCCGCCGACATTTGAGGACCAGAGCCCGGTGGTGGAGATCCTGGAGACAGGGATCAAGGTCATTGACCTTCTGGCGCCGTACGCAAAAGGCGGTAAGATCGGTCTTTTCGGAGGTGCGGGAGTCGGTAAGACTGTGCTCATCCAGGAGCTGATCCGCAATATCGCCACAGAGCACGGCGGCTACTCGATCTTTACAGGAGTCGGGGAGCGTTCCCGCGAGGGAAATGACCTCTGGACAGAGATGAAGGAGTCCGGAGTCCTTGAAAAGACCGCTCTGGTGTTCGGACAGATGAACGAGCCGCCGGGAGCGCGTATGCGCGTGGCAGAGACCGGGCTGACAATGGCGGAATATTTCCGCGACGAGGAGCACCGGAATGTCCTTCTCTTCATTGACAATATCTTCCGTTTCACACAGGCAGGCTCTGAGGTGTCCGCCCTTCTCGGACGTATGCCGTCAGCCGTGGGCTATCAGCCTACGCTTGCCACAGAGATGGGCGAGCTTCAGGAGAGGATCGCGTCCACGAAGAACGGTTCTGTCACATCCGTGCAGGCAGTTTACGTACCTGCGGACGACCTGACAGACCCGGCTCCGGCGACAACGTTCGCCCATCTGGACGCGACGACCGTGCTTTCCAGAAAAATCGTGGAGCAGGGAATCTACCCGGCGGTGGATCCCCTGGAGTCCAGTTCCCGTATCCTTGAGGCGGACGTGGTCGGAGAAGAGCATTACGAGGTGGCGAACCAGGTGACCGCCATCCTTCAGAAATACAAAGAACTCCAGGACATCATCGCCATCCTCGGTATGGAAGAGCTTTCAGATGAAGACAAAGCGACAGTTATGCGCGCAAGGAAAATCCAGAGATTCCTGTCCCAGCCGTTCTTTGTGGCAGAGACATTCACCGGGATCACGGGAAAATATGTGCCGCTCAAAGAGACGATCCGGGGCTTTAAGATGATCATCAGCGGTGAGATGGATGAGTATCCGGAGTCTGCATTTTTCAATGTGGGAACCATTGACGATGTGATCGCGAAGGCAAAGGCAGAGACAGCGGAGGCGTAGGAGTTATGGATACATTCGGACTGAAGATCATAGCGAGCGATAAGGTATTCTATGAGGGTCGCTGCCGGAAGCTGATCATCCCCGCTCCCGACGGGGAAAAGGGAATCCTTCCGAACCATGAGAACATGGTCATCGCTGTGACTGTGGGGATCGGCCGCATGGAGGCTGAGGAAGGCAAATGGCAGGAGGTCGCCCTGGGCGGCGGCTTCGCGGAGATCGTCAACAACCGCGTCACCCTGATCGTGGATACGGCGGAACGACCGGAGGATATCGATGTGCGCCGCGCCAGAGAGCAGAGAGAGCGGGCGGAGGAGCAGCTCCGCCAGAAGCAGAGCACACAGGAATATTACCACACCCAGGCGTCTCTCGCCAGGGCGATGAACAGGCTGAGGCTTGCGCAGGATAAGAAGTGGAACCTGTAATAGAAAAGAGCATCGTGAATCTAAAATATCCACGATGCTCTTTTTTAAAATTCAAAACAAAGTTTAAGTAAGTTTATAATTCCCGCCCATTTGTTTTGATCAAATGCTGATACCAGTAAAAAGAGTCCTTTTTATAACGCTTTAAAGAACCGTGTCCGTTATTATCCTTATCTACATAAATAATGCCATATCTTTTTTTCATTTCTCCGGTGCCTGCGCTGATCAGATCAATACATCCCCATAATGTATAAGCGCGTACGTCTACACCGTCTTCTACAGCGCCTTTCACTGCGTTTATATGTTCCCGCAGAAAATCAATACGGTACTTGTCATGAACCTGCCCTTCCGCAGTCAGGGTGTCTTCTGCTCCGAGGCCATTTTCCAGAACCATTAAAGGCTTTTTGTAACGATTATATACCTCGTTCATATAGTAGCGCAGCCCTTTGGGATCAATGATGGAGCCCCAGGCGCTTGTCTTTAGATGAGGATTAGGGGTGCCGTGCAGATTCAGTCCAACGACTGCGTTTTTATTGATTTCGGGATCAACGCTGATCAGGGTCGTGGTATAGTAGGAAAACGTATAGTAATCTGCTGTCCCGCTGCGGAGAATTTCATCATCTCCATTTTCCATTTTGACAGAAATCCCCTTTTCTCTCCACAGTCTCTCGCTGAAAGGACCATATTCTCCGCGCATAAGAACATCGCCAAAGTAGTAAACATAATCCTGGAACATTTTTTGTGTGAGCAAAATATCATCAGGATTACAGGTATACGGATAATAGACCTTTCCCGCGATCATGCATCCAAAGCGAAAATTGGGATTAACAGACCGCCCGATCTGGATTGCAAGGGAACTGGCAAGAAACTGATGATGCAGCGCTGTGTACCGCTCGGATAAAATCTGGGGCGTATTGTTTGTTTTCTCAAACAGAGCCTGGTGATCTTTCAAAGGAATGCCCAGTGACATATAAGCTCCGAATGGAAAAGCACCGTTATTAATTTCATTAAAAGGCAGCCAATATTTCACATCATTCTTATATTCGGTAAATACAGCTTTACAATAACGCAGGTAGAGATCGATCACCCGCCTGTCAGCCCAGCCCCGATATGCTTCCGAAAGATGAAAAGGCATTTCATAATGAGAGAGGGTTACAAGGGGTTCTATATTATAAGTAAAGATGCGGTCACGGTTTTTTGACCCATCTGTCAGGTGGTCCGCTACACTGTCCTTTTTGCCGCCTGACAGCCATCCGCCCTCGCACTGATTTGCGGCGGTAGCGCCGCCCCACATAAAATCGTCTCTGAAACTCATGATCTTTCTCCTTTCTCGTTCAAGGCAGTGCTGTATTCGGACTCCGCAGTGTCATCAAAACCGAGAATGCAGGTTAAAGCAAAAGAAACAGTAAATGATACAACGACGACGAGCAGGGCTCCGATCAGATTATGAAAAGAACCGTCCGGATTCATAAATAACGGCAGCGTGATAAGTCCCGGCGGATTTATGCTGAACATTTTAACATCAAATATTCCGGAAACGATCCCGCCGCAGGCAGAACCGATCAGTGCTGCGATAAATGGTTTTTAAACGGCAGGGTGATGCCGAAAATAGCAGGTTCGCTGATGCCGCACAGGGCGGTCAGACCGGAAGAGAGAGACTGCTGGCGGCGCAGGCGCGATTTTGTTTTTACGGCAACAGCCAGAGCGGCTCCGCCGAGTGCGATATTTTTCCCTAAAGACGCCGGGAACATAAATGACTCATAGCCATTAGCGAGATAGGACTGCATAAAGATAGGCAAGAGGGCATTTCCGGTGCCTGTGGCGGTCAGGATTGGGGAAATAAATCCCATGATTACAATAGCAGGCAGTCCCAAATGACTGTGCAGCCATTGGATTCCATCGGCAACATAGATACCAATGAAAGCGCCTAACGGGGCAAGGAGCCACAAGGTCACAGGGATCGAGATGACAAAAACGACGAACGGACGAAGGATAAAAGATACAGCCTGTGGGATTTTGGAGCCAATATGTCTGTCCGCCAATGCCATAAACGCGGTTCCAAGAAGCACCGGGAAAACGGTACTCCCGTAAGACGCGGAGAGGATCGGGATGCCGAAAAGGTCCAGCCCTTCTGCACCGTTAATATTGGCATGGACGAGAAAGGCTCCCAGGAATGCGCCGTAAAGCTGGTTTATGCCAAGAATTTTTGCGGCCCCAAAACCAATAAAAATCGGCATAAAGTCAAAGAACGCCTGATAAAGAGTATAAAAAACTTTATAAGTACCTGATTCTGCTGAAACTACAAGAAAAGTTGTGAGGATCATGCAGATTACATTGACGCCTGCGGCACAGCACAATATGGGGAAAGTATAGATTACGCTTCCGCCAACATATTTCAGAAAAATATCAAGGGGCCTGAAACGCCTATGTTTTGCCTTTTCAGGTGCTGCTGTTTCGGATGTGGGCGCAGTATTTCCCGCAGGCGCCGGCATTTCTGTTTCTGTACCTGAAACCTTTCTGGAGTGATCTACAAGTTTTGTAAATGCATTGTATGCATTTATGACGTCTGTACCGATCACGATCTGGATTTCATATCCGCGGTCAACAAGTCCCTGTACTCCCTCAAAGCCTTTGATTTTGTCTTTTGCGATCAGAGACGGGTCATGGCAGGCGATACGGAGCCTCGTGATACAGTGAGTGACTGTTTTGACGTTATCGGCGTCGCCTACGGCATTGAGGATTTTTTTTGATAATTCATTATATTCCATAATATGATCCTTTCTTCAATGTCGATTTTGCCTAATTTAATAGTAACAACTCGGCTTCCGTCTAAATATTTACTTCATGTTTTTCCGTTTCAGAAGTGCGCTCAAATGAATCACCAGATACCCCATTTCCTCTGTGGACATGTGAATATTGTAATTATAGTTCATATATTCATCGATGATGTTGACACAGCGGTGGATCCTGGGATACTGGATCCTGGAGATCCGATAAAAGAAATCATCGGTCTCGCTGTCAGTCTGCTCCTGTTTAAAGATGCGGAATACCAGATATTTCAGGTGTGTGATCAGCCTCTGGTAATAAAATGATAAAACCGGGTCAGCTACGGCGTTTAACGGCACATAATTCCCCTCCACCGGCGAATAAACTGCCTTGTTCATATACAAATTATCCTCCTTTCTGCGTAAAAAAAACCGACAATATAAATATTGTCGATTTTGCCTGTACAGTTACAACTCGATTCACCTGAACGTATTCTTTTGGGTAATTAATGTCGCTCAAAAAGATAACGCTTAATTATATTTACATTTAAGCATAAAATGTCTGATTTATAAATATATAAAATAAAATTGAATGAATATTCTAATATTTAAGGCGAATGTTTTCACTGCGCTATGATTTCGCTAGAAAAAGGACGGAAAAAAATCCGTGTAGGTTTGTCAAACATATGTTACACCCCAAGTAATAAATTCTTTTAGGATAGTCTGCGGTGATTTCCACCCCAAG
>CALWDM010000053.1 GCA_944376695.1 uncultured Mediterraneibacter sp.
AAAGCCCTCTTAGAAAAGTGACATTTTCTCCAAAAAATTTAAACATTAAAAAGTGACATTTTCAAAAGTTATTGACAACACATCGATTTTATACTTAATCAACCCGCTTCGCTCCCTTCTGTTATTCTATATGTAGAATAGCATTTACAGCAGTAAAATTCAATCCTAATAATATTCTGATTTTAGAATATTATAATATCAGAAACAAGGAAAACAAAATGAAAAGATTCGTTGAGTTTCCTCAGAATTTCTTTTTTTAGGCTCCGTTTAAGGTTGCGGTGAAGGTTCTGATTCGTTTTAGTAATAGTAAGATATAGAAATTAAGTATTGGCTTTTCGCAATTTAAAAAGCTATACTTGTCACCGGAGGTCTTATATTATGGAAAGAGAAGAATTTCTAGAATATCTGCGCCGGGGCAATCCTGTCACAGGCGGATCAGAGATGCATTTACTGATGCATGAGCTTGCAGCGGAAGCTCTGAAGGAGACGTCAGAGCTCAATGGATCATACCATGAACCAGAAGAGATGAGACGGCTGTTTTCAAAAATCATAGGAAAACCGGTTGATGATTCATTTTCCATGTTTCCGCCCTTTTATACGGAATGTGGGAAAAATATCTATATCGGAAAGAATGTGTTTATCAACTGTGGATGTCATTTCCAGGATCACGGTGGCGTATATATAGGGGATAACACGCTGATCGGTTCTTATGTAGTATTTGCCACGATCAATCACGGGCAGAGGCCTGAGGACCGGAGCAGTAATTATCCGGCGCCGATCCACATTGGAAACGGCGTGTGGATCGGTTCCCACGCGACGGTCCTTCCGGGAGTGACTGTGGGAGACAATGCGGTCATCGCAGCAGGAGCTGTGGTAAACAAGGACGTTCCAAAAGGAGCTGTAGTCGGGGGCGTCCCGGCAAAAGTGATCAAATATATTGATTGTGAAAAGTGACGCTGAGAGCAGGGGAAGAGGAGATTTTGCTCCTCTGTCCTTGCTGTTTTTTTGCCGTCCTGATATAATGATGTTCGATGCGGGACAGTCTGTCCGATAAAAAATGAACGAGATGAACAGGAGGAAAATTATGGCAGATTATGTGATCACCACGGATTCTAATTCAGACGTTCTGCCTGAATTCATTAAAGAGAACAATCTAACGGTCATTCCCCAGTATTACGCGTTTGGCGATACGGTTTACGGGGATGAACTGAATATGGAGCCCCATGAGTTTTATGAGACGATGAGGAACGGTGAGCTGCCGAAGTCCATGGCGAACAATCCGGCAGTGATCCGGGAGCGTTTTGAGAAGATTCTGAAAGAAGGAAAAGATATCCTGCATATCGCGTTTTCCAGCGCGCTGAGCGGGAGCTGTAATAATGTAATGATGACGGCTGACGAGCTTTTGGAGGATTATCCTGAGCGCCGGATTGTTGTGTTTGATTCCCTGAACGCGTCGCTCGGGGAGGGCGTATCTGTCTATCGCGCGGTGGAACTCTGGAAAGCGGGAAAGACGATGGACGAGGTGTATGATGTGCTCATGGAAGAGCGCGGGCATGTCAATGTGTCATTTACGGTAAATGACCTGAACCACCTTCAGAGAGGAGGGAGGGTCTCAAAGACTACTGCTGTGGTGGGCAGCCTTGTAAACATCAAGCCCATCCTGACCGTGACTTCCACAGGAGAGCTGAAGTCTGACGGTACGGTGCGCGGACGGAAGAAATCACTTAAAACTCTGGTGAGCCGCATGGAGGCATCCCTGGACCTGGACCATTACGGAAAAGACAGGCTGGTGTGCGTGCTCCACGGTGACTGCTATGATGAGGCAAAGAGTGTGGCAGATATGGTGAAAGAGCTTGGTTTTACAAACGTCATCATAAATGATGTAAGCCCGAGTATCGGGACACATGCAGGACCGGGAGTGGTAGGGCTGGTGTCCTACGGGAAGAAGCGCTAAGATTATGAAATCTGTATTTGCGGGGGAGCCAGCTGATTGGCTAAACAGACGAAAACAGTGAAGAGCGGTTATAGAAGACGTATTCAGCTCGATGATATGGCTGGCCTCGGCTCCGCTCCATGAGGCAAGTATAACTACAAAATCCGGAACTATGCTAAAAGCAGAAACTGGCAGGCGGCAACTCGGCTTCGCCTCAGACAATCCCCCCTGCCAGTTTCAACGCATAGTTCCGGATTTTAGTTATACTAAGCTTCATTCCGAAGTCGCCTCAACCATCCATATCCCCGCGCTGAAAGGTGTTCAAAAAAGGCGCTTCGCTGTTTTCTGGTTTTGCTCAAGACGGAAGGCCCCCGACAAATACAGATTAAATACCGCAATTTCGCCGGTTCTACGCTCCGTGGACTGGGGTCATCAGCGCGTGTATTGCAAAACCACAGGCCTTGGGATAAGATGTATGAAAAAGACGGAAAGCTGAGACTTTTTCAATAGCTATATCTATGTCAGGCACAGGAAAATATATCAGAGGAGGCGGCAGGATGGAAAACAGGACTGGACAGTTCATTTCAGAAAGAAGAAGGGCGATAGGGCTGACGCAGAAGGAGCTGGCGGAACGGCTCGGAGTGACGAATAAGGCTGTGTCAAAGTGGGAGACCGGCGGCGGGATGCCGGACGTCAGTATGCTGAGGAGATTAAGCGAGATACTGGAAGTCAGCGTGGATGAGCTGCTCGCCGGGGAGTATGCAGAGGAAAGAAAAGGAATCTCCCTGCACAAGCCGGAGCCGGAAATGCGGGCGCCGGGGATGAAGAGCGAAAGCAGAGAGCACTGTGAGAGCCCCTGCCCGGGAAAACACCCGGGACAAAGGCTTGTGAGGCGGATCCTGGCGGGGCTGCTTTTCCTTCCCCTGCTGCTGACTGTGTGTATGCATGCGGCCTATCTGTATGTAAGCAGACAGAGCACGTTTGAGTACATCATTGACTGGCTTCCGTACCTGTTTTTCGGCATCAGCATCCTGATGGCTGCCTGCGGACTCTGTCTTCTTCTGCGGAATAAAAAACAGCGCATCCTGTGCGCGGGGATCGCAGCGGTTGTACTGGTCCTACTGCTGTCGGCAGGAATCTGTACTGCTGTCCGGCCGGAGGCGAGGAAGAGTATCCTGAGCATTTCGCCGGACGGGCATATGACGGTGCTGAAGTATGAGAGAAGCACAGGCAGGGTGACCACTTATCAGAACCAGATCCTCTGGTTTGCCCGGATGTCCGATGCGTTTCCCTATACAGTCCAGGAGGATATGAAACTGCAGTGGCTGGCGGATGACGCCTGCGCGGTGACTTACCAGTCCCCGGATGACGGACAGGTCCATCAGTATGTCATGACCTACGGAGACCGGGGGAACGGTATCACTACCTATTATGTCTACAATGTTGTACAGGGAGGATGGAGCGCGGAAAGGAAGAACACCGCGGGATGGGAGCTGACCACCGGCCCGGAGGGGATTACTGTGGTATCGCCGTCAGATGGAGAGCAGGTCTATGAAGCGGATGATTGCGTGCAGTTCGGGACACTTGCCATCGCCCTCTGCGAGAACGGGCTCCCGCAGTGGACCCTTGTGCTTTTGGACGACTGTGTGGTAGGAGATGTTTCAGATGTAGTAGAATCCGGCACGATAGCCCTTTGCAAGGTGACAATGGAGAAAGCAGCGCCAATATATTTTACACGGACAGCTATGCCGGACGGGGCGGATATGGAGAGTGCGGAGACGCCGTCAAAAGAGGAAAACGGGGAAGAGCTCCGGGACAGGATGAAGCAGACGCTCAGAGAAGACCCTGCGCTCAGCCAGTATGAGTCGGATGCTTATGGCGGCGTCAGGGTTGTGACAGATGAGGAGGACATATTCTGGATCGCGAGATGCGGGCTGGAGGAGCGGTATAAGCTTCTGGCGGGGAACGGCGTGGACGTGGACTGTCAGATCCTCCATATGGAACTCCTGGCAGGGGACAGCTATGACTGCGCGGTCAGAGTCAAAGAGAAGATTACTTATGGCAGTGATTCCGGCGGCGGGGAGACTTCCACATCGGAGATGGAGACTACGTTCCGGATCATGAAGGGCGAGGGGGCGTATCTGCTCGCCTGGGTGGGCTTTGACACGGATCCCGCAGTAGGGCTGGATGCCCCGGCAATGGCAATGGAACGGAATACGGCGGGGAATGAGGATTACCATTTCTTCGTGCCCGGGGAAGAAGTATATTAGAATAGAACAGTGTGATCGGAAAATGGGATTCAAAGTGTATCAGTCAGGGAATCAGTCAGAGCAGATACGGGAGGACAGCGATGGAAGAGCTGACAAGACGGCCGGATTTTATCTGTGATCCGGTCCCGGAAAATTACCGGCAGAGATTTGAGGGGAGAAAAGGGAAAAACCGAAGCCTGACAGTTTTGATCGTGGTACTGTTTCTTTTTGCGGTCAGTGTGCTTGACGCCATACTTTTTGCGGTAGGTCCGGATGGGGATCGGTATGCAGCTCTCGGAGGGAGCAGGGGATATGCGTTTTTGACCGCACTGCTCAAAGGGGTGCTCAGCACTGCGATCTTTACGATATTGCCGCTGGCGGGAGCGGTTAAGTGGCACAGCAGCATGACAGGGAAACTGTATGCAGCGAAGATCAGAAAGTATGAAACAGGGTGGTTTGCAGGGTTTTTTGCAGCGGACTGCCTAGTGACGGAAGATAAAAAGGGACACCGGAGCACCTGGTACTATAATGACATTTTGTCCGTGGAGGAGGACGGCGGGAGTTTTCGGGTCCGGGGAGAAGGAGGAGAGCTGCTTATCCCAAAGATGTATCTGAAAAGAGACGCTGTGCGCTCAGTGCGCAATCATCTGCGCCGGTACTGTGCGGATGTGTACAGGCAAGATTTCGTGGGGGAGGAAGAGGGGATCAGCCTGGTACTCCCCGGACAGGCAGCTTCGGAAGACGCAGCGCGCAGGCAGAGAGAAATCCATAGGGATTATCTGGACTATGCGAAAAACACTACTTCCTTTTATTATACAGAGACCAGACTGTGGGTCATCGGGGCGTGCGCGGCTTACCTGATCCGCTGCGCGCTGTCAGGCAGCGGCGGCCTCTCCACGATGGCATGGATCGGCATCCTGGTCATTCTCCTGTGCATCCCGGCCCTGACCGGCCTGAAGAATATGGCGGCCAGGCGTACGGTGAGGGCCCGGGACCGCCGGATGAAGACTGGCATCCCCACGGAACTGAAGATAGGGAAGGGCGGGGTCCTGCTCCGCTCCGGGCAGGAAATCCGGCAGTCATGGGATCAGATCCGCAGGATCCTGGAAGGACAGGGTTATTTTGTGATCGGACGGATCTATCTGTCAAAGAAAAGCCTGACAGAGGAAGAGGCCGGGCAGGTGCGGGCGCTCTGCCAGAAATATGCGGGAAGAAAATACACCTATGTGGAAATGGAACCTCAGAAAGCGGGGGAGATCTTTCGGACATTCCTGCCACTGTTGTGCTTTGCAGTCTTTACGGCAGCAGTCACGGCCGTAGAAAACGGAGCGGCTTTTTATCAGGAGGATGGAAGGAACACCGGCACGTGGAGTAACGGTATGTGGAGCGCGGACAGAGGAAACGCTGCCGGAAGTGGGACAGACGGTACAGATGCAGACAGTAAGACGGCCGGGAAGGCAGCGGACGGGGCAGATCGTTCGGACGGGGCGGCCGGCTTTGGGGGACAGGGCAGCAGGGAGCCGGTCTATGTGATCACACCGGACAAGGCGGCGCTTCATCTGAACGCCTCTGAAATACAGATCGATGAGTGTTATTCCCACAATGAAGTGAATTATTCGAGCCGGTTTTTTATTGACGGTAACGGCATATTGTACGGTGCGTCCGCCAATGAGCACGGAGAGTTGGGGAACGGGACGACAGAAGCGGATATCACGGCAAAGGGATTTTACCGCGAGGTAGAGGTGGCGCGGGACGTCTGCCATGTGTCTCTTGGAAAAGAATTTATGGTCTGTCTGACGGACAGCGGGGCGCTGATGGGGACGGGGAATCTTCCGACAGAGGACAATCCCATTGTTACCACTGCCGCGCTGGAGCTGATGAGTGACGTACAGTATGTAAAATGCAGTCCCTATGGGATGATCGTCCTGAAAACGGACGGGACTGTCTGGTGCGCGGGGCGTCTGTGCGATGGGGATGGAAATGTGATCCGGGAATATGACGGATTTGAGCAGGTCATGGACCATGCGGTTTACGCAGATGCCGGGGAGAGCACTATGGCAGTGATCCGCAGTGACGGTTCGCTCTGGATGTGGGGGGACAACAGCAGCCAGCAGTGCACAGTGAGCAGCCGCGTGGCGGAGAAATTTATCGAACCGACCCGGGTGAGAGAGAATGTGCGTATGGTATGGTTGGACAGGCTGGCGTTTTATGATGAACAGGAATACCAGGGATATCTGGGCGCTGCTTCGGCTCCCACAGATATGGATACTTATCATGCATTCCGGACATATGTCCTGCAGGATGACGGGCAGGTCTATGCCTGCGGACAGGAGGGGACATTCGTGAAGGTCACGGTGACAGAAAGACGGGATTGAAGGATAAGACCGGAACAGTGCGTACTGAAACAGAGCAGGCAGGATAAGAAAAAACAGTGTGGCCCTGCCGGAGAGAATTCTCCCGGCAGAGACCACACTGTTTTTCTATTGCAGATCTTTACAGGATCACAGTTTTTTACAGAAGACCAAAGTCTTTCATCACTTTTTTAAGCTGCTCTCTGTGTGCGGGTTCGATCTCTGTCAGCGGGGCTCTCAGCGGTCCTGCCTCCTTGCCCATCAAATTCAGGGCAGCTTTGACCGGGATCGGATTGACCTCGTAGAAGAGGGCATCGCACATTGGGAGAGCGTCGAGCTGCATCTTGCAGCTGCCTTCTATATCCCCGGAAAGATATCTGTACACCATGTCGTGCACATAAGTAGGCGCCACATTGGACAGGACAGAGATCACGCCGATGCCGCCCAGAGACAGCAGCGGTACGACCTGGTCGTCATTTCCGGAGTACAGGTCGATATTTCCGTCGCATAAATGCATGATCTGCGCCACTGCCCCGATATTTCCGGAAGCCTCTTTTACGCCTACGATATTGTCGACATTTTTTACAAGCTGTGCCAGCGTCTTCGGCTGGATATTGCAGCCAGTGCGGCTCGGTACATTATAGAGGATCGCAGGGAGCTTTACCTCTCTGCAGATCTGTGTGTAGTGTGCGATCAGGCCGTTCTGAGTCGCTTTGTTATAGTAAGGAGTCACGAGCAGGAGTCCGTCAGCCCCGTCTTTTTCCGCCTCTTTGGAGAGCTCGACTGCTGTCCTTGTGCAGTTGGAGCCAGTGCCCGCGATGACCGGGATCCTGTGGTTTACCCGCTCAACAGTGAATCGGATCGCTTCGCTGTGCTCAGCTTCGGTCATGGTAGCGGACTCGCCGGTGGTGCCGCAGATGATGATGGCGTCCGTGCCTCCGGCGATCTGCTCTTCGAGCATCTCATCCAGTTTGTCATAGTTGATCTCCAGGTTTTCTTTCATAGGAGTAACGAGCGCTACGCCTGCGCCTTTAAAAATTGCCATTCTTTCTACCTCCTCTTAGATAATGGAATATAGTAACAATAAAAGAAACGGCAAGATGCGCCGTCTCGAAATATACACACTGTATATCAGATAGCTCTCCATCCTGCGATGACAGTCATGCCGTTATTCACGCCATGCCCAGGGACAAAACTCCAGGCGCTTCCTCCCTTCGGCATCTTTCCCTTTCAGGCGGTTTCTTCTGTACCTGGCACATCCGCCGTCCTACTTATGAAAAATGCGACCTCTATCTCCGTTTCTGTATTTAAAAAAATCATAACACCGGCAGCGAATACTGTCAACTGTTTTGGTGAGTACAGAGAAGAAAAAGGACAGAAATAATCAGAAAAAATCTGTAAAACAGTACTTACATTCTTTGACAATACTCGCGGTTTGTGGTAAGATTAGACCGCTGAAAGTGTGAATGACCGGAACCTCATTTGCACTTTTTTTACGCAGTTTTGCGAAAGACACAATTTTGACTGACATTATGGGAGCTGCCGGGGATAACTGAGCGGCAGAGATGGGAAAGGAGAGCCATTGTGCTTACGATCAGTAATTATGTAAAAGCAAAGACGCTGGAGGAGGCGTATGAGCTGAATCAGGCGCGCAGCAGCCGTGTTATGGGCGGCATGATGTGGATGCGCCTGGGGAATGCGAGAGTCAAGACAGTGATCGATCTGTCGGGATTAGGGCTGGATCAGATCGAGGAATCGGACAATGTGATCAGGATCGGCGCCATGTGCACCCTGCGGCAGATCGAAGAGTGTGAAGCGCTCAGAGAGATGTACGGCGACGGGATCGCGGAATCGGTCCGTCATATCGTGGGAGTCCAGTTCCGAAATCAGGCGACTGTGGGCGGAAGCATTTACGGGAGATTCGGATTTTCGGATGTGCTGACCGCGTTCCTGGCGCTGGATACATTTGTGGAGCTGTATGACGGAGGGACGATCCGCCTTTCTGAATTTGTGAACAGGAAGCCGGATAAGGATATCCTGCTCTCAGTGATCGTGAGAAAAAGCAAGAGAAAGTTCCGCTATGAGTCCATCCGGCAGACCAAGACGGATTTCCCTGTGATCGCCTGCTCTGTGGTCACGGGTATGGTGCATGGAAAAGAGACCTGGTATTTCTCTGTCGGCGCAAGGCCGATGAAGGCGGCTCTTTTGGAGAAGCAGTGGGAGATCCCGGCGGACGCGTCTGAGGATATGATCGCGGATTATGCGCGCCAGGCGGCGTCGGAGTTTGCATATGGGACAAATATGAGAGGAAGCGCAGAGTACAGGCGGCATCTGGCAGAGGTTCTGATCCGCCGTGAGATGGCTTCGATCCTGGCGGAGGGAAAATAGATGGAGATACAGTTTGTTTTAAATCAGAAACAGGTGACAGCCGAGGCGGCTGCGGACACCGTCCTTCTGGATGTCCTGCGCGGACTTGGGTGCAAGAGTGTGAAATGCGGGTGCGAGACGACGAACTGCGGGCTGTGCACGGTCTGGATCGATGGGAAATCCCGTCTGTCCTGTTCTGTGCTGGCGGCATCTGTTGAGGGACATGAGGTGACAACGCTGGAAGGTGTTGAGAAGGAAGCTACGGAGTTCGGCGCATTCCTTGCAGGGGAAGGGGCAGAGCAGTGCGGGTTCTGTTCCCCGGGCTTCATTATGAATGTGCTGGCAATGTTCCGGGAACTGGAAGATCCGGGCATTGACCAGATCAAGGAGTACCTGGCGGGAAATCTGTGCCGGTGCACCGGGTACATGGGACAGCTCCGGGCCATTCAGAAATACATGCAGGCAAAAGCAGAGAAAAACAGCGGTCAGCCGGGAGAGGAGGCTGGAGCGAGATGACGGAGATGAAGACAGGGAAGCTACGTATCGTGAACAGGCCGGTGTCCAAAGTGGACGCACATGCCCTTGTGACCGGGAAGGCGGTTTATACAAACGATCTTGCGCCTTCAGACTGCCTGATCGTGAAAGTGCTCAGGAGCCCTCATGCCCATGCCCTGATCAGGGAGATCAATACCGCCAGGGCAGAAGCGATTCCAGGGATCGAGTGTATCCTTACCTATAAGGACTGTCCGGACAAACGCTTTACAATGGCAGGGCAGACCTACCCGGAGCCCAGCCCTTACGACAGGCTGATCCTTGACCAGAGAGTGCGTTTCGTGGGCGACGCGGCGGCGATCATTGCCGGAACGTCGGAAGAAGCCGTGAAAAAGGCGATGAAACTGATCAAAGTAAAATATGAGGTCCTGGAGCCGGTGCTGGATTTCCACGCTGCGAAAGACAACCCGATCCTTGTCCATCCGGAGGACAACTGGAAAAGTCTCTGCCCGGTGGGCGCTGACAATAAGCGGAACCTGTGCGCCCATGAGGTGAGCGGGAGCGGAGATATCGATGCGGTACTGGATTCCTGCGATTATGTGATCGACAGGGTATATCATACAAAGGCAAACCAGCAGGCAATGATGGAGACTTTCCGCACCTATACTTATCTGGATACTTACGGAAGGCTGAACGTGGTGTCATCCACCCAGGTGCCTTTCCATGTACGCCGCATTCTCGCAAATGCCCTTGATATCCCGAAGTATAAAGTGCGTGTGGTTAAACCGAGGATCGGAGGAGGTTTCGGTGCAAAGCAGACTTCCGTATCAGAAGTCTATCCGGCAATTGTGACCTGGAAGACTGGGAAACCGGCGAAAATCATTTATACAAGAGAGGAATCCCTGACCGCGTCCTCACCGCGCCACGAGATGGAGATGCATGTCCGTCTCGGGGCTGACAAAGAGGGCAATATCAGAGGGATCGACCTGTATACGCTTTCCAATACAGGAGCATACGGGGAACATGGTCCTACGACTGTGGGTCTCTCCGGGCATAAATCCATTCCGCTCTACGGGAAGGCGGAAGCATTCCGGTTCACCTATGACGTGGTGTACACAAATGTGATGTCCGCAGGGGCATACCGGGGCTATGGAGCGACGCAGGGAATCTTTGCCGTGGAATCCGCGGTCAATGAACTGGCCCAGGTGCTGGGGATGGACCCCACGGTGCTGCGCGAGAAAAATATGGTCCGGGAAGGACAGGTCATGCCGGCATATTACGGGGAGACCGCCCAGAGCTGTGCCCTGGACCGCTGCCTGGAGCGCGCGAAAGAGATGATCGGCTGGGATGAGAAATACCCGTGCCGGGATATGGGCAACGGCAAAGTCCGCGGAGTCGGCGTTGCCATGGCAATGCAGGGCTCGGGCATCTCCGGCGTGGACACAGGCTCTGTTGCGATCAAAGTAAATGACGACGGATTTTACAGTCTGATGATCGGAGCCACGGACATGGGGACCGGCTGCGATACTATCCTCTCGCAGATGGCGGCGGAATGCCTGGACTGTGATCTGGAAGACATCATCGTGTCCGGGGTGGACACGGATACATCCCCGTATGACTGCGGATCCTACGCGTCCAGTACGACTTACGTGACAGGAATGGCAGTCGTGAAGACATGCGAGACGCTCCGCAGGAAGATCTGTGAGCGGGGCGCGGAATATCTCGGGTGCTCTCCTGCTGATGTTGAGTTTGACGGGCAGAAAGTGACGGATCTAAAGACCGGGGAGTCCATCTCCAGAAAAGAGATCGGAAACCGTGTCATGTGCAGCAGCAATCAGCCCCTGTCCGCGAATGAAGCCTTCTCCTCGCCCACATCCCCACCGCCTTTTATGGCAGGTATTGCAGAAGTGGAGATTGATAAGGAAACAGGAGTGGTAGAAATGATCGATTATGCGGCGGTCGTAGACTGCGGCACTGTCGTGAATCCGAATCTGGCCCGCGTGCAGACCGAGGGCGGGATTGTCCAGGGGATCGGGATGGCGCTTTACGAAGATATCGTATACAACTCAAAAGGAAAGAATTACAGCAATTCCTTCATGCAGTACAAGATCCCCAGCAGGCTCGACGTGGGAAATATCCGGGTGGAGTTTGAGAGCAGCTACGAGCCCACAGGTCCGTTCGGAGCAAAATCCATCGGCGAGATTGTGATCAATACGCCGTCGCCGGCAATATCAAACGCGATCCAGAACGCAGTGGGAGTGATCATACGGGAACTGCCCATGACGGCGGAGAAAGTGTACCGCGAAATGCAGAAGTAAATCTGGATTTGAGGGAGAGCCTTTCTGTGAATATTACATCCGAAAACCGTCGGTTTGATGCAGACGTTTTCGCGGCGGGCGGGAATATGGCTCTGATTCCGGTTCCGTAATCTGGGAAAGACGTAAAAAGAATGGGATACGGCTAAGGACAATTTCAAAGCGGAAGATTCGCCTGCGGCTCAGGCATCCGCTTTGAAATTAACGCCGCATCCCATTCTTTTCAGTCTTTCCGGCAGATTACTCCAAGTCACCGTCGCCATATCCCCGCCCGCCGCGAAAGGCGCATCAAAAGGGGCCGGTTTTCTGCGCGCATCCGATCGGAAGGTCCCCGCAGGCAAATGCAGGATTTCGAAACGTGGGTGAGAGGGGAGCTTCGGCGGCGGAACAGGAAGATTTTATCGTTTGGCGGAAAAGTTCGTCTCTTGTTGTATGTTTCTGCCGGATGGGGAGGGGTCGCCTTTTGTCGAAGAAGTTCCCCCCTCTCGCTGCGTTTTTAAACGCAGCATATGTCGGGGGACCTTCCGTCTTGAGCAAAACCAGAAAACAGCGAAGCGTCTTTTCGAAAATCATTCAGCGCGGGGATATGGGTGGTTGAGGCGACTTCGGAATGAGACCTGGAAAAAGTAGAAATCCGGGACTATGCGTTGAAATCAGCAGGGGGATTGTCTGAGCCGAAGGTGAGTTGCCCCCTGCTGATTTCTGTATTTAGCATAGTTCCGGATTTCGTAGTTTTTCCTGCCTCATGGAGCGGAGCCGATGCCAGCCATATCCCCGCGCTGAATATGTCTTCGATATACCTGCGCTTCGCCGTTTTCGGACGTTTTACTCTGGCAGTAGTTCCTCACAAATACAGAGTTTTATTTTGTCAGGAGCATCATGATCTCGTTGCTTCTCTGTACAAAGGCGGTCATTTCTTCCGGGCTCAGCGGCTTATGGGCCAGCATTGCCAGGTCGTAGAGCTGCTTGCAGATGATCGGGACATTTTTGCTGCGCTTGTGCTCGACGAGGAACTGTACAAGCGGGTGGTTTGCATTCAGAACCAGTGTGGCCTGGCTTCCGAACATGGATGGATCCATGCCGCTCATGCCGTACATCTTCATCATTTCCGCCATGCGCCGATCCTGTTCGGACAGGACTGCCATGGAAGCGACTTTATCATCTTTGAGTTTTTCAACTTTTACGTTAAGTTTATCGTTGCCCAGCTCTTTGCGGAAGATTTCCACAAGGCTGTCCGCCGTCTTCTGGAAGGATTCTTTTTCCTCCTCCGCCACTTCGTCTTTCAGAGATTCGTGGACGTCCGCATCGATACGCAGGAACTGGATGTCAGGATGCTTCTGCTCCAGATAGGTCACGAATGCGGAGTCAATGTTGTGCGTCAGGATGATCGCATCCTGCCCTTGTGCCTTGAACATATTGATGTACTGGCTCTGCTGCACCTCGTCTGTTACATAATAAATGCTGGTCTTTTCTTCCTCTTTTTCACTGTCGTCAGAAGCCTTGTCCTCTGTCCGGGCGTCTCCGCTGCCGGATTCTGTCTGCGTTGCGGCGCTGTCTGCCTTTTCGCCGTCAGATGCACCTTCTGCGGCTTCACCGTCAGCTTCAGTTTCCCCTTTGCTTTCTTTGATGATGTCGTCCAGGGTCAGATATTTGTGGTCCAGATTCTTATAGATCATGGAATCTTTCATCTTTTCTCCGAACTTCTCATCCTTCAGGCAGCCGAATTTGATGAATGGGCTGATGTCGTCCCAGTATTTTTCATAATTCTCGCGGTCTGTTTTGAACATCCCGGTCAGCTTGTCCGCAACCTTTTTGGAAATGTAATCCGCCACTTTATTGACAAATCCGTCGTTCTGGAGAGCGCTCCTGGAGACGTTGAGCGGCAGGTCCGGGCAGTCGATGACTCCCTTTAATACCATAAGGAACTCCGGGATTACTTCTTTAATGTTATCTGCGATAAACACCTGGTTATTATACAGTTTGATCGTTCCTTCAATGGACTCATACTCTGTGTTGATCTTCGGGAAATAGAGGATTCCCTTTAAGTTGAACGGATAATCCATGTTCAGGTGGATCCAGAACAGAGGCTCTTTGTAGTCCATAAATACCTTGCGGTAGAAGTCGATATATTCTTCTTTTGTACATTCGCTCGGATTCTTGCCCCACAGCGGATGGATATCATTGATGGGCACCGGACGCTTTACGATCTTTACTTTTTTCTTTGGCTCAGCCTTTTCGGATTTCTCCCCGCTGTCATCGGAAGATGAGCTTTCATCGGAACTGTCGTCAGCGGCAGGCGCCTCCTCGATGTGCTCGATCACTGTATCCGTATCGAGCAGGTCTTCTTCGTTGATCGTCTCATATTCCGGCTCGGCATTTGCTTTAGAGAGGAAAATCTCTACCGGCATGAAGGAGCAGTATTTCTCCAGGACTTCCCTTGCGCGGTATTCATTTGCGAAGGCAAGGCTGTCTTCATTCAGGAACAGAGTAATCTCAGTCCCCACGGTCGTCTTGCTGCCGTCCTGCATCTCATACTCTGTACCGCCCTGGCTTGCCCAGTGTACCGGGACCGCGCCTTCTTTATAGGAAAGAGTATCGATCTGTACCTCGTCTGCGACCATAAATGCGGAATAAAATCCGAGACCGAAATGTCCGATCATATCATCCTCTGTGGTCTTGTCTTTATATTTTTCGAGGAACTGGGTCGCGCCTGAAAATGCGATCTGTGTGATATATTCCTCTACTTCGTCTGCTGTCATACCGAGACCATTGTCGATGAATTTCATGGTCTTATCCTCCGGACTGACGATCACTTCGATCTTCGGCTTATAGCCTTCGGGAAGTTCATATTCTCCCATCATGTCCAGTTTTTTTAATTTTGTGATCGCGTCGCATCCGTTGGATACCATCTCGCGCACAAAGATATCATGGTCTGAATATACCCATTTTTTTATGATCGGAAATATATTCTCACTGTCAATAGATAAGTTGCCCTTTTTAACTGCCATATTGAACACTCCTTTTCAGATTTGCCCCGCAGGCCGGGAAACGGATAAGCCGCGGGGATGGATTTTTATCTAAATGACATTCTAGTACAGCAAAAATTAAAAGTCAATAGAAAATCAGCACTCTTTTAAAGTGAGTGCTAATAACAGAGTGCGGTTTTAGATTGATGAAATCAGTAAAACAGAGTATAATTGGCAATGGCTTATTTTTTAATCGTTCCGCAACAGACGGGACAGGAGAGAAGATCAGGAGGACAGGACATGCAATATGTATTACTGGGAATGGCGATTGTATTCGAGATCATCGCGACGACTCTGCTGAAGGCATCAGAAGGATTTTCAAAATTCATTCCGGCTGCGGGGTGTGCTGTCTTTTACATCCTTTGCTTTTATTCATTTTCAAAAGCTCTGCTGAAGATCGATCTGGGCGTGGCTTACGCAACCTGGTGCGCGGGAGGGATCGTTGCCACGACGGTCATCGCAGCTGCCGTATTCGGGCAGAAGCTTACCACTGCCGGAGTGATCGCAGTGGCGCTGATCGTAGTGGGCTGTGTCATATTAAATCTTTACGGGACTTCCGGCCATTAGGAAAACAGACACTGCTGCAGAAAGCTGAGGACTATCTGCGCTCCTTGCGGAACGTGGACGAAGACTGTTCCAGGGACAGTTCGGCGGATAAATAAAAATAAAAGATATCAGGAGGCATGACAATGGAATGTGTATTTGAAGTTAAGAAAGCAGAAGCTGATAAACAGATCCGGGAGATCGCGGATCTCGCGAATGAGATCTGGAACGAACATTTTACTCCCATCATCGGGAAGGAACAGGTGGAATATATGGTAGAGAAATTCCAGTCCTATCCGGCCCTGAAAGAGCAGATCTCAGAGGGGTACGAGTATTACCAGATCCTCCATGACGGAGAATTCTGCGGATATACCGGCATCCATCCGGGAGAGGACAACCGGCTTTTCCTGAGCAAGCTCTATATAAAAAAAGAAAGCAGGGGACGGCATCTGGCCACAAAGACATTCAGCTTCTTAAAGGAACTCTGCCGGGAACGCGGATATTGCGCAGTCTGGCTCACCTGCAATAAGCATAATGACAATTCGCTCGGCGTATACCGGCATCTTGGATTTGAGATCATCGATACACAGGAAGCGGATATCGGCGGAGGATTCATTATGGACGATTTTATCATGGAATATAAGATATCATAAAAAGTGCAAGGGGTCAGACCCCTTTGAAGAAAATTGTCAGAATTTTCTCCTCAGAGGGGTCAGACCCCTTGCACTTTTTATTTCCTGTTTACAATTATGATACCTGCGCTCACCAGTACAAGTGCGATCAGATTTTTTACTTCCAGTACCTGTTCCCCGAGGAGAAGCCCGGACAGGGCCACCCCGAAAACAGGGATGGTGAATGTAAAGACGGCAACTTTTCCGACCGGGTTATATTTCATCAGGATGGTCCAGATGCTGAAAGCGGCGGTCGATAAAAGTGCCATATAGATCAGGAGAGCCACGCTTTTTGCAGTGAAGCCTCCCACATGCCCGCCCACGGCGAATCCGATGATGACCAGGAGAGCGCCGCCCATCAGGGTCTGATAAGCAGTGATAGCCATGGGGCTTTCTTCGTCCGAGATCAACTTGAGCAGTACCATGCTGACCCCATATACGACCGTGGATATGAGAATCATCCCTTCGCCCTTCATCGAGAAACCGCTTCCCCATGCGCCGGGGGAAAGGTTGACAGCGACCACTCCCGCAAGCCCGAGAATGCATCCGACTGTTTTCTTCCATGTCATCTTCTCAGATTTCAGCATGAAATGTGAGGCGATGATCGCGACGAATCCCTGAGAGGCATTGATGATCGAGCTTTTGGCGCCGGTGGCGTAGGCGAGCCCGATATAGAAGCACACGTACTGCACGGTTGTCTGCAGGAGCCCCTGACGGAATACGTGCCATACGGAAGAACGCTTTATGGTCAGGAATCTGCGCTCCACAGCGCATCCGATCACAAAAGTAAGGATACCGGACAAAAAGAACCGGTATCCTGCAAATAAGATCTGACTTCCTGTTCCATCGATATCCAGCCACGCGTATCCCAGTTTGATACAGGGAAACGCGCTCCCCCACAGTGCACAGCACAGAAGGGTGAGCGCGCATACGGCAGCCGGTTTTTGTATCTTTCCAGCCATAGTCCTGTTTTCTCCCTATGCAGATCCTTAAACAGTCTCCGGCTCAGCGTAATCCTCGCCGAAAAGCTCTGCCGTCACTTTTTTTATCATCTGAGGTTCAAGAGGGCGGTCGCTGTTATCTGTTGCAGTTTCCGCGATCCTGTTTACAACGTCCATGCCTTCTGTGATCTTTCCGAATGCGGCGTACGCTCCGTCAAGGTGCGGCGCTTTTTCATGCATGATAAAAAACTGGCTTCCCGCAGAATCCGGGTGCATTGCCCTTGCCATGGAAAGCACGCCCGGGTCATGCGCAAGATCGTTTCGGAAACCGTTCTGGGAGAATTCACCTTTGATCGAGTATCCCGGGCCGCCCATGCCGTTCCCGTCCGGACATCCGCCCTGGATCATAAAGCCGCGGATCACGCGGTGGAAGATCAGTCCGTCATAAAATCCCTTTTTGACCAGAGAGATGAAATTGTTCACTGTGTTCGGGGCAATCTCAGGATAGAGCTCTGCTTTCATGATATCGCCGTTTTCCATTTCAAATGTAATGATTGGGTTTGCCATGTCCATATACCTCTTTTCATGTGTTTTCATATTAGTTAAATATGTTCTTAAATATTGTTCCCTGCGGGCGGAAGGGCTGACCGTCCTCAGTCACAACGTTATTGTATCGGATTTGGGTGCGCGCGTCAATCGGTCAGAGCACTTATTTGTTATTCACTTATGATAATGTCACCTTAGGATTCTCTTGAGATAATGTCACTTTTTGATAAACTATAAAACTAT
>CALWDM010000054.1 GCA_944376695.1 uncultured Mediterraneibacter sp.
AAAGTTGAGGTAAAAGAAAAAGAAGAGGGCTCGGAAACATTGATTTTTCAATGGTTCAGAGTTTCCGAGACCACTCTCTACATAGAATGGGGGTGGTGCTGATGGACAAGAAACCGTTTGACTTTAAAGATCTGATGGCTTTTGGAATGTTCATTCTGGCATTGCTGACATTCGTTTTCGCGAACATGAAGTAATGATGTAAGCATAGAAAGACCACCCCGGAACTTTGGCGAGCGAAAGGGTGGCGATTCTATAAAGTTATTCTTTCGAGGTCAACCCCTTGTGGGCGGTTGCTCCTTTTGTATTTACAATATAGCATATTGGCTGTTTTGATTCAAGAATTTGATACGAAAAGTTAGCAAAGTTTTAATCATCAGTTGGCCGGACGTTACAGTTTCCCCTAACCGCCGGACTGGAAAAACAATCCTCTTGACCGGCAAACATTTGTTCCCTCATAATAGACGCAGAGGAGGCGAACAAACGTTTGAAAAAGAAAAAGCGAGTGATTTTTCACGTTGATGTTAATTCGGCATACTTGAGCTGGGAGGCAGTGTACCGGCTGCACCACCTGGGCGGGCACACGGATCTGCGTGAGCAGGTCTCCGCAGTAGGCGGGGACGCGGCGCTGCGGCACGGGATCATCCTGGCGAAATCGATCCCGGCAAAGCGGTACGGTATCCGGACCGGCGAAACGATCGTGGAGGCGCGGAGAAAGTGCCCGGATCTGATCCTTGTCCCGCCCAATTACGGGCTGTATGAGAAATGTTCGGCTGCATTTATGGACATCCTGAGGCAGTACTCTCCGGATGTGGAACAGTATTCCGTGGATGAGGCGTATGTAGACATGAGCGGGACAGAAGGGCTGTGGGGCGGCGCCAAGAGCGCTGCTGAGCAGATCAAGAATCAGATCCGGGATACGCTTGGATTTACAGTCAATATCGGGATTTCGGAAAATAAACTGCTGGCAAAGATGGCGTCCGATTTCCGCAAGCCGGACCGGGTCCACACTCTGTGGAAGGAAGAGATACCGGAGAAAATGTGGGGTCTTCCTGTCAGCGATCTGTTTTTCGCAGGGCGGGCGACCACGGATAAGCTGTTCCAGCTTGGCATCCGGACCGTGGGAGAACTAGCGCACGCGGATCCGGCGCTCCTGAGACTGCACCTGAAGAAGCACGGCGAGGTGATCTGGGCGTTTGCAAACGGGATGGATGTGTCGGTCGTCCAGTCCGAACCGCCGGCAAACAAAGGATACGGCAATTCGACGACCATTGCTTTCGACGTGACGGACGCTTCCACGGCAAAGCTGGTCCTCCTGGCGCTGGCAGAGACCGTGGGGACCCGGCTGCGGGAGGCGGAGGTGAGGGCGGAAGTGATCGCAGTCGGGATCAAGTCCTCTGATTTTAGTTACAAAAGTCATCAGATGACACTGAAAAATGCCACGGACATTACGTCGGAAATACACAAGTACGCCTGCCAGCTCTTTGACGAACTCTGGGACGGCGCGCCCATCCGGCATCTCGGGCTCCACACAAGCCGCACCCGGGACGGTGTAGATATGAGGCAGATGGATCTGTTTGACGAGACGGATTATGAGAAGCTTAAGAAAAGAGACGCTGCTGTGGACCAGATCCGCAGAAGGTACGGCATCGACTCCGTGAAACGGGCGACGTTTACAGAATGCCCCATCGATCATATGAGCGGCGGGATTTCCCGGGAGAAGCGGTCAGTGGACTATACAAAGATCAGGGTATCATAAAAGGAAGGGAACACCACATTTACAGCGGGGAAATACAGACAGTACAGAGGTGAGCGGAGATGAGCATGGGGATCGGGATAAATGCCCGGAAGCCGGATGAAGGAAAACTGAACAGAGAGAACCTGCGTGAAGTCGCCTGCGGAGTGTGGTTTACGAGCACCGGGACGGCAATGCCGAAGATGATCAAATATGAGGATGACGAGGGGATGATCCGCAGCGTCGGGCAGATCCATGTGCAGACGCGGGAGAAGAAGTATTACTGCGGCATCCCCATCCATGAATACCGGTGCAGCACGGTGGCGCAGGGGAAGGAATATCTTTTCCGTCTGTATTATTATGCAGAAGAAAACCGGTGGAAATTAAGCTGGGAGAGCGGAACGTGAGTGACAGACCTGTTATCCGGGGGCAGAATAATAAGAGAGATATAAATAAGAGAAATATAAATGAGAGAAATATAAATGAGAAAAATATATGCAAAAGAACATTTAAGCGGGAGGGAACGGAGAAGATCATGTGCGGGCGGTATTATGTGGATGAGGAAACGGCGAAGGAAATCCGGCGGCTGGTGCTGAAGCTGGATGCAGGGGCATTTTATGGAGCAGCAGGCGGAACTGCGGCTGTCTTTCCGTCGCAGAAAGCCACGGTGATCATGGGGCGGGAACGTCATCTGGAGGCGGAGCAGATGCTATGGGGCTTCCCACGGTTTGACGGCAGAGGTCTCCTGATTAACGCCAGAGCGAAAACCGCCGCAGAGCGCCGCACTTTCCGGGAGAGTGTCCTGCACAGGAGATGCGTGATCCCGGCGAAAGGATTCTGGGAGTGGAACAAGTCGAAAGAGAAGTTCTCCTTTGAGCGGCCGGACGCCCAGGTCATGTTCATGGCAGGATGCTATGACTGCTTTGACGATCAGGAGCGCTTCGTGATCCTGACGACAGAGGCGAATCCTTCCGTAAAGCCGGTCCACGACCGGATGCCGCTGATCCTGGAGCGAAATGAACTGGAAGACTGGGTGACAGACGACGGCGCTGCGGAGCATTTCCTGCACAAAACGCCCGTGCTGCTGGAGCGGGAAGCGGAATATGAGCAGATGAGCCTGTTTTAGCTTTGTATCTGAGGCATTTTATGGTAAACTGGTACGGTAGGCGGCAGGGGACGAACTGCTGCGCCAGAAGAAATTTACGGAATGATATATGAAGGAGTCAGATTATGCCAGTTTATGATTTTAATAATTCTCCGGCAGGTTCTAAAGAGCCTGTCTGCACCTATACGGTTTTCTATACAAACGAGCCTGAAGCTTCCGCGGAACATCCGCTTCTCGTCCTTGACAACAGCGCCGGGGAGCTGAAACACCATTCCAACGGAGCGTTTACAAACCCGATCCGTCGGACAGCCTTTGAGTTCCAGGGGGAGGACGGCACGGTCAGCGCGGATATCCTGCGGATCGACGCCCGGTTTGTAAGCCTTCTGAAATGGATGGGGGAGAACCACATCAATGTGCGCCTCTCCGGCGCGGCGCGCGGCAATGAGTATGCGGTGTATAAGATCCGCGAGATTGCTTTCGGCGGCGGGGTGAAGCTCTCCGCAGAGGACGGCTTCCTCCAGTTCATGATCGAGCGCCTTCTCTCCAGCGACGCGCCCTCTGAGGAAGTGCCGGATGAGGACGAGGAGGAGACCGGCGACAGCATGAAGCTGACCAGCATCCAGAGTATTACGGACTTCATGACCTGCGCGGGAAGGACGCTGCCGGACAATATCCGCCTCTGGGCGCGGCGAAATCTTGCGGTGGCGCGCTCTCATGAGGTGTCCACAGAAGAGCGCCGACACGCCCAGCGCGCGCTGTCCATTATGATGAATATCCAGTGGAAGGGAAATTATTTCCCGCCGGTGGACCCTGATGAGGCGCGCCGGATACTGGACGAAGAACTGTACGGCATGGAATCTGTGAAGCAGAGGATCATTGAGACCATCATCCAGATCAACCGCACCCACACCCTGCCGGCTTACGGGCTTCTCCTGATCGGTCCTGCGGGCACGGGAAAGTCTCAGATCGCTTACGCGGTGGCGCGGATCCTGAAGCTGCCGTGGACGACCCTGGACATGAGTTCTATCAACGACCCAGAGCAGCTCACCGGAAGTTCCCGGATCTACGCAAACGCAAAGCCGGGCATTATCATGGAGGCATTCTCCATGGCGGGCGAGTCCAACCTCGTGTTTATCATCAATGAGCTGGACAAGGCTGCCGCGGGAAAAGGAAACGGCAATCCGGCGGACGTCCTGCTGACCCTGCTGGACAACCTTGGATTTACCGACAATTATATTGAATGTATGATTCCCACAGTGGGCGTGTACCCGATCGCCACTGCCAATGACAAAGATCAGATCAGCGCGCCGCTCATGTCGAGATTTGCGGTGATCGAGATCCCGGACTACACTGTGGAGGAAAAGAAGGTCATCTTCTCCAAATACGCGCTCCCGAAAGTGCTGAAACGGATCGGCATGCAGGAGAAGGAGTGTACACTGACTCCGGACGGGCTGGACGCGGTCATTGACCTGCACAGAAACACAAGCGGAATCCGCGACCTGGAGCAGGCGGCAGAGCACATCGCGGCGAATGCGCTGTACCAGATCGAGGTAGACCATGTGGAGTCCGTGACATTTGACGGGGCGATGGTGAGGGAGCTGCTTTCCTGAAATAAGCCCGGTATGTATCCGGGACAGGTTTGCAGGTGATTGATAAAAGGACTCTTGCGGCAAGAGGTGTAATGAAATGAGCAGGATCAGGATTATAAAGAAAAACGATGAATACAGCTCCGAGTATGAGGTCGGAGATATTTTTGAAATCCAGGGGACATGGTACGGCGGCGTCCATATCACGGGGAAATCCGGCGTACCGGTCTCTCTGGACAAAGGAGAGTATCAGGAACTGGACACGGAACCCGAACCGGAGGCAGAAGAGGAAGAGCTGAAAAGGGATATCTGTGTTGGCGATATTGTGCAGCATTTTAAGAGAGAGTGGGTGTCCGCCGACACCTCGGAATACCTGTATAAAGTGCTTGCCTTCGCCCAGCACACGGAAACCGGGGAGCGGCTGGTCATCTACCAGGCGCTTTACGCGCCGTTCAAAGTGTGCGCAAGACCCTATGCCATGTTCATGAGCGAAGTGGACAGGGAAAAGTATCCGGACATCCGGCAGAAATACCGGTTTGAGAAAGTAAAGGTGTGAGAAGATGGCATCAGAGAGAACGGACGAGCTGTACAGGCTCCTGTTGGACAGGGGCTACCCGAAAGAGTTCTGTGCGGAGATCGCGTATAAAAATATGAACACAGATTACACCGCCACAAGGATGATCGGGTATCTCTATCGTGTGACAAACCCGAGGCTCGAGGATCTGGTGGATGAGATGCTGGCGATCTTAAGCGACAGGGATGAGATCATGCGGAAGAAAGAGATGGAGCATGCCCAGGCGGTGATCAATGATATCTATAACAACGGGCTGTAAAGGAAGGCTTACATTGAGGACGGTCAGCAGGGCTCTGCTGGAACTGAAGACCGATGATCCCAATCAGGTGTTCGGAAGCCCGGATGATTTGAAGCTGCTGTCGTGCATGACACTGTTTGAGGCCGCAGAGGGGAGAGGCGGAGTGTTTACGAAAGTGATCGAGAAATATTATAAGGGGAGACGGGATCGGAAGACGGAGAAGATGCTGGAGAGAGGATAAGACGAGGGTCGAAAGAGAGGGCGGCTGGAAATGAAAACAGTATTTTTACATGGCCTGGGGCAGACAGCGCATGAATGGGATGCAGTGCTGAGCCGGGCGTCACTGCCGGACACGGACTGCCCGGAGCTGTCTGCGCTGACGGAGAGGGAAATGACCTATGCCGGACTGCGGACAGGTCTTGAAAAACGATATGCGGATGTGAAAGAAGCGTTCCGGATATGCGGTCTTTCCCTTGGCGCAGTGCTTGCCCTTGATTATGCGATCCACCACAAGGAAAAAGTAGATTCCCTGATCTTGATCGGGGCGCAGTATAAGACGCCAGCTCTGCTGATAGATTTTCAGAATCTCATATTCCGCTGTATGCCTGAAAAAGCTTTTTCAGATATGGGGCTGTCAAAACAGGATATGATCCGGCTGTGTCATTCCATGCGTTCTTTGGACTTTACCTCCGGGCTGAGGAAAGTCAACTGTCCGGTGAAGATCCTCTGCGGAGAAAAGGACAGGGCAAATCTGAAAGCGTCAAGGCAGCTCTGCAAGCTCCTGCCGCAGGCGGAATTACACATTGTTCCGGGCGCGGGGCATGAGATCAATAAATGTGCGCTGGAGGCGGTAGCTGCTATACTTAACTGCTGATCAGGAGAAGAAGGAAATAAGAAAAACAGGAGAGGAATAAGGTGCCTGCATTGTTTGGAGAAGGAAACATGAGGGTGCTTATTTTACTATAATATGATTTAGTAAAACGTAATTGACTAAAATAAATTACACTTCTGATAAGTTTGAAATATTAAATGATGTGTTTTTAACCAGAATACAGCAGGAAAGTTTGATAAACGCGCTGGTGATATAATTGCCAGAATTGATGATTCAAAGCTTTTAGGAAAATTCAAAATAGAATCAAAATTTAATCAGGTGATTTTAGACGTGGACTGTCTACCGGCTGCAAGACTGTTTTGAATGTTATGTATTTTTCGGACAAAGTGTTCTGTATAAAAGAATGCGGAGATAATGCCTTAGAGATATTATATGGTCTTGATGAAGGATCAGTATATAGTGATTATGCTGTAATCCCTTTTGAAATGCAAAAAGTTTTGGCATATTCAGGCGGTGACAAACGGATAATAGATGATTACGAAGAACTAAAGGAGTGGTGGGAAGACGAAAAGTAAACCAATGGTAATGGATCATTTTGAAACCGTTCACACTTCTTATATCATTAATTTTAATTTCACGAATAATATTACCATTTAAACCGGGGAATCAGCTACGGGGAAAACGGCTGCTTTTTCTTTTATTAAAGAATGCATGGCAGTGAATCCAGATATTCTCTGTATCAATTATCTTGATTATCAGAAAGATATTTTAGATATGATCTGCAAAGTACAAGGAAAACTGATTGTAATTGATAATGCAGATATCCTGCTGGATGACAGGGCAAGAAAATACATTTCTCTGGACGGAAAGAATCAGTATTTGATAATCGGACGGAACCCTCAGAATCTGTTTGCTACGAAAGAAAATTTATTCGAGCTTACAAGCAGAAAAATCGGGGAACAGACCGAGTTTTCAATAAAACCGTATTTATAAGGATACTATAAAAATGAGTTATGACAGATTAAGCAGATATCTGAGCCTGATCCTGCGGCATTATCCCAAAGTGATCGGGATCAGCCTGGACGCACACGGCTGGGCTGATGTCGATGAACTGATCGCAGGGATTGCACAGAAGAAAAAGTTTAACAGGGGAATACTTGAAGAGATCGCGAGAACAGACAAGAAGCAGAGATACTCATTCAGCGAAAACGGAACGAAGATCCGGGCAAACCAGGGACATTCTGTTCAGGTCGATCTGGAACTTCAGCCGATAGAACCGCCGGATCTGCTCTGGCATGGAACCGCGGAAAAATGTTCCGCTTCTATCGAGAAGACAGGGCTAAAACCGGGCAGCCGCATGTATGTGCATCTCTCGCCGGACATAGAGACAGCGGTTGCCGTGGGGAAGCGTCACGGCAGACCGATTGTCTATGAAGTAAAAAGCGGTCAGATGTACCGGGATGGATTTTGCTTTTACCGTTCTGTCAATGGAGTCTGGCTTACATCCAGAGTGCCCAATATTTATCTGCAAAGAATCTGATGCAGAATTGAGTCTTTAATTCTTGTAGCCTTATAAAATATGTTTAGAAATTCCCTGAAAGAAAGGAGCACCCCATGTCCCTCTACGCCCTCGGCGACCTCCACTTAAGTTTCCAGTCCAATAAGTCCATGGACATCTTCGGAAGCGTGTGGAAGCGCCATGAGAAAAAGATCGAAAAATATGCAAACCGGATCGTAAAGCCGGACGACATCCTTGTGCTCACGGGCGACCACTCCTGGGGGAGAAAGCTGCCCGAGTGCAGGGAGGACCTCGCTTTCATCGAGCGCCTTCCGGGGCGGAAGATCCTGCTCCGTGGAAACCACGACATGTTCTGGGACGCGAAGAAGACAGAGCGTCTGAACGAGGAATATAAGGGCAGGCTGTTTTTCCTGCAGAATAATTTCGCGGTATATGAGGACTACGCGCTGGTGGGGACAAAGGGCTTTACCTTTGAAGGTCCGTTCTATCTGGACCGGTGGGGGAATATC
This sequence comes from uncultured Mediterraneibacter sp., assembly GCA_944376695.1. Taxonomy (GTDB): domain Bacteria; phylum Bacillota; class Clostridia; order Lachnospirales; family Lachnospiraceae; genus Mediterraneibacter. The sequence continues at coordinate 8,096 of CALWDM010000054.1, forward strand.
ACCGGGTGGGATGAACAGAAAGAAGCCCGGGCGGAAAAACTAGTGGAGCGGGAGATGGGGCGGCTCCGTGAGTCTTTTCGTCTGGCGTCGGAGGCGGGATACCGGAAGTTCATCATGTTCCTCCACTATCCGCCGACGAATATTCTGGAAGAAACTTCGCCGTTTACGGAGATCGCGGAGGAGTACGGCGTTTCCGCGGTCGTCTACTCCCATTGTCATGGGGAGAGCCGCTTCGGGGACAGCATCCGCGGAGAATTTCACGGGATCAGATATATGCTGGTGTCAGGGGATTATCTGAATTTCCGGCCGGCGCTAGTGCTTCCCTGAGAGTGTGGGAGCCGTTCTCTTAAAGGCGTCAGGTAATCCGTGTTTTCCCTACGGCAGGCAAGGTAATAGGTAACATCAACTTCCGGGTCCGTGAGAGGGATGAGGATGCGCCCGGACAGAATTCCGTCAGGATCACCTGCGAGATCTGTGGTGAAGCAGGGCAGGGAAGAACTGCGGACCAGTTCATTAAATTCAAACTCATCGTTCTGTACAAGAAAATGTGAAGCCGGCATTTTCTCCCTGCACATTCCATCCCAAAAGCCGATCTCTGACTTGAGGAGAAAATTAAATCCGTTCAGGTCGCGGAAAGTGACAGAAGTTTTTCCGGCGAGGGCGTGGGACGGAGGGACGCAGATAGACAGGCGCTCTCTGAGGAATGGAAACGAAAGGAAACGATCGTCCCGGCTCTCATGAGGAAGGACGGCAATCCTGCACAGATCAGAAGAAAGGTCTTCCCATACGCTGGCGGAATCTTTCAGGGAGGACGCAATCGTCATTCGGGGAAATGAGGAGGAGAGTGCGGGAAGCACATACCACAGCGGCGCCGGGGCGCAGGAGCTGACTGCGATGGTGCGCAGGCTCCGGTCATAATCCTGCACCTGCTTCAGAGCGGAGTCCGCTGCATCGAGGACACGGCGCGCCTGCTCCACGGCAAAGCGCCCGGTCTCGTTCAGAGAGATCCTGTTCTTCCCGCGGACGAACAGGGGGACTTTGAAGCACTCTTCCAGATGCTGCATGGTCCGCGTGATCGTGGGCTGTGAGATATGGAGCTTTTCCGCTGCCTGGGAGAGGGTGCCGGTTTCCGCAAATGCGGCGAATTGTTCCAGTTCTTCTAATGTAAACATAGTAACCTCCTTGTCTTCCGTCGGATCAGTTCAAGACCCGCCTGATTCTGTATTCGTTTTCAGTATTCATCATATGAAATCTGCATTCCTGTATTCTTATTGTACATTTTCCCTGCAAAAAAGTAAAATAAAACCAGCAGCAGAGAGACGAGAGCAAGATTGCTGCAAACTAATGTGAAAGATTTTGAATAGCAGGAGGTATGACAGATGGAATATGCAGAATTAAATAACGGTGTGAAAATGCCAATGCTCGGCTATGGAGTGTACCAGACTCCGCCGGAGGAGACAGAGCGCTGTGTGCTGGAGGCAGTGGATGTGGGATACCGGAGCATTGATACCGCGCAGGCGTATGGAAACGAGGAAGGCGTGGGAAACGCACTGGCAAAGAGCGGCCTGCCGAGAGAAGAGTTTTTCCTTACTACAAAAGTATGGATCAGCAATGCCGGTTATGAGAGGGCAAAGGCGTCGATCGAAGAATCCCTTCAAAAACTGCGCACATCCTATCTGGATCTTCTTTTGATTCATCAGCCGTTCGGGGATTATTATGGAACTTACCGGGCGATGGAGGAAGCGTATAAAGAGGGAAAAGTCAGGGCAATCGGTGTGTCAAATTTCTACCCGGACCGTCTGATCGATCTTTATCATTTTGCAGAGATCAAGCCCGCGGTCAACCAGATCGAGACACATGTATTCCAACAGCAGGAAACAGCGCGAAAGTATCTGAAAGACCGGGGCGTACAGATCGAGTCCTGGGGACCATTTGCAGAAGGAAAAAATAACTTCTTCCAGAATCCGGTGCTCGTTGAGACCGGGAAGAGATACAGGAAGACGGCCGCACAGACCGCGCTGCGTTTTCTCATTCAGGGCGGCGTCGTGGCAATCCCGAAGTCTACGCACAGGGAACGGATGGAGGAAAATTTCCAGATCTTTGATTTTGCGCTGACCGAAGAAGAGATGCAGAAGATCCGGGCGCTGGACACAGGAGAGAGCCTGTTCTTCTCCCACTACGACCCGAAGACAGTGGAATGGTTCATGACATTTGCATAAAACTTTGTAAAAATTCATTGACAGTTCAGCCCGCGCCATTCGGAAAACCGCACCGCGTGCTTACTGCGGCTGCCGCCGCTGTTTTCCTCATAAACGGGCGCTCAGCTCATCGGACTGCCCGCTGGAAAAATCATGCGAGCATGATTTTCTCTCCCGCGCAGCCCGATGGCTGAACTGTTGGGGTATAAAATCTTGTCGATTCCTGTAATTTTTATATTGTGCATTTTTATGCATTCGGTTACAATAATGGATGCATATTTAAAGGGAGGAGACAAGTGCAATGTTTGGAAAGAACAAAAAGGGGCGTGTTCCTTCAGCAAAAAAGGACTTTACGAAGCTGAAGACGCCCCATACTTATGCGATCATCTTTTTTGTAGTGGTCGCCTGCTGGCTGCTGACATTTCTGATCCCGGCGGGAAAATTCAGCACCCACGAGATCGAGTATCAGGACGCCAACGGCGAGACAGCTACAAGGACGGTCCTCATGGCAGATACGTTCCGGTACAGCTACAACCTGGACACAGATTTTGTGGCGGATGCTCTGGCTGATATCAGTGAAGATCAGGAGCTCATGGAAGAGCTGGAAGTGGATCCGGATGCTCTTGAGGCCCTGCTGGAGACGGATTCTTCCGCGTGGACCCAGGCAGACCTGGACGCGGTCGGCATCAGTGACGACGAGATGTACAGTCTGTACGGCGAGGATTTCTACGACACGAGCGAAAAGCTCCACAAGACAGCGGGCATCTGGGGAACCCAGGACTTCGGCGGCTTTGGATTTATGAATTATGTGTTCGAGGGGCTTGTGACCGGCGACCGTTCCGGCTCCGCAGTCGGTTTATGCGCGCTGATCCTGGTAATCGGCGGTTCCTTCGGCATTATCATGAAGACGGGAGCCATCGACGCGGGAATCTATGCGTTCATCAGAAAGACAAAGGGACTGGAGCGTCTGGCTCTGCCGCTGCTCTTTATCCTGTTCTCACTGGGTGGGGCGACCTTCGGCATGGCGGAAGAGTGTATCCCCTTTGCTATGATCATGGTGCCCTTTGTGATCGCCCTGGGGTATGACTCCATCGTGGCGGTGACCGTGACCTATGTGGCTTCCCAGGTGGGAAATGCGGTGTCATGGATGAGCCCGTTTTCTGTTGCGGTGGCGCAGGGAATCGCGGGAGTACCGGTTCTTTCCGGAGCGACCTTCCGTCTGGTCATGTGGGTGGTCGTGACGCTTGCGGCAGCCGCTTTCATGATGGTTTACGCGGAGGGCGTGCGCAAAACGCCGCAGAAATCCGTGGTATATGCGGGAGACGCTTACTTCCGCAGCCGCATGGATACAGTGACAGACGAAGAGCGGGAGTTTAATCTGGGACACAAGCTGATCCTTCTGGAAATGTTGGCTGTCCTGATCTGGATCATCTGGGGCGTTACCCAGCGCGGATTCTATATCCCGGAGATCGCGTCCCAGTTCTTTGTCATGGGATTCGTGGCAGGTGTGATCGCGATCATCTTCAAGCTGAACGGCATGACCATTAACGGTATGGCTTCTGCATTCCAGGGCGGTATCGCAGACCTGGCGGGCACGGCGGTTGTTGTTGGTATGGCGAAGGGAATCCTTCTCGTACTAGGCGGTTCTGACGCGGACGTTCCGTCTGTGCTGAACACGATCCTGTACGGCATCGGAAATGTGCTTGACGGCGTTCCGGCCTTCCTGGGAGCATGGTTTATGTACATCTTCCAGAGCCTGTTCAACCTGGTCGTGACGTCCAACTCCGGACAGGCGGCCCTGACTATGCCGATCATGGCGCCGCTCTCAGACCTGGTAGGCGTGTCCCGCCAGATCGCAGTCCTGGCTTACCAGCTGGGTGCAGGATTTGTGGACGCATTTACCCCGGTGTCGGCAAGCTTGATCGGTGTGCTTGGCGTGGCAAGGATCGAGTGGGGCAAATGGGCGAAATTCCAGATCAAGATGCAGGCATTCTTCTTTTTGATGGGAACGATCTTTATCGCCATTGCGGTTGCGATTAATTTCCAGTAGAAAAACAGAAAATAACTTCGGCCGGCGTTCTAAGTGGCGCCGGCCGGACTGCTTTGACACACGGAGAAATGGATTGAGATCAGAGAAACGGATTCAGACATAAGGAGAGAGAGCAATGGTTACGATCATCAGAAACGCGAAAGTCTATCAGCCGGAATATGCCGGAGTGAAGGACATTCTTATACTGGGGGACCGCATTGCCGCGGTCGGAGAGGATCTGCGGGCGGACTTCGGCGGCTGTCTTGAGGTGCAGGAGATCGATGGCAGCGGTATGGCGGCTGTGCCGGGATTTATCGACAGCCACGAGCATATCCTGGGCGGAGGCGGCGAGGGCGGCTTCCACACACGGACACCCGAGGCTGCTCTTGGCGATCTGATCCGAAACGGCATCACCACGGTGGTGGGCTGCATCGGCACGGACGGCGTGGGCAGGGATATGACCGCCCTGCTGGCAAAGGCACACGCATTGGAAAATGAAGGCGTCACCACATACACTTACACGGGCTCCTACCAGGTGCCGGTGCGCACGCTGACGGACAGCCTGATGAAGGATATCATGATGCTGGACAAGGTGATCGGTGTGGGAGAGGTTGCCATCTCTGACCACCGCTCGTCCCAGCCCACATTCGAGGAGTTCGCGCGGATCGCGGCGGACGCCAGAGTGGCGGGAATGCTCTCGGGGAAGGCAGGGATCGTGAATGTCCACCTGGGAGACAGCGAGCGCAGGCTTGACCTGATCCGCCGGGTGGTCCGCGAGACCGAGATCCCTGCGTCCCAGTTCCTGCCCACCCATGTGAACCGCAACGCGGCGCTGTTCGAGGAGTGTCTGGACTTTGCGGCAGAGGGCGGCACCATTGATTTTACCGGAAATGAGGACATCGATTACTGGGAGACGATCTGCGATGAGGTGCGCGTGTGTCGGGGCATCCGTATGCTCCTGGACAGAGGCATCTCAAGCGACCGGTTCACTATCTCTTCCGACGGTCAGGGAAGCCTTCCTGTCTTTAACGAGAAGGGCGAGTTCCAGGGCATCGGCATCGGGAAGGCTTCCTGTCTCTTAAAAGAGGTGCGGGAATGCGTGCAGAAGGAAGGCATTCCGCTGGAAACTGCGGTAAAAGGCATCACATCCAACCCGGCGGCCATCCTGAAGCTGGACAGAAAAGGACGGATCAAAGAAGGATTCGATGCGGACATCTGCCTGCTGAAAGAGGACACGCTGGGACTTGATACCGTGATCGCAAAAGGACAGGTCATGGTAAGAGACGGGGAGCAGAAAGTGTTCGGGACGTTTGAGGAGCATATTAATCACAACTGAGAGAGCGTATTAGTTACAACATAGAAACAGGAGCCGGCGCACAGGGGATCATATCAATATCATTCCCGTGCGCCGGCTCCTGTCTGCTATTTCAAGAAAAACCGTACCATCTTTTCATTTCGTTTCCGATAGGGCTGATACCGCATCGGCAGGTCGATCCATGTCTTCTTGTCCACAATGCTCTTATAGTGGGTGAAGGTGTCGAATCCGGTCTTTCCGTGGTACGCGCCCATGCCGCTCTCCCCGAAGCCGCCGAAGCCCATCTCCGAGGTGGCGAGGTGGATGATGGTATCATTGATGCATCCGCCGCCGAAGCCGCAGCGCGCCGTCACTTTCCCTGCTGCCTTTTTATCCGAGGTAAAGAGGTACAGCGCCAGCGGATGGGGCATGGAGTTGATCCGCCGGATGGCTTCGTCCAGGCTGTCGAATGTAAGGATTGGCAGAACCGGACCGAAGATCTCTTCCTGCATGACAGCGTCGAAGAATGTCACATTGTCCATGACCGTGGGCTCAATGCGGAGTGTATTTCGGTCAGAGCCTCCGCCGTGAACGACTTTCTGTTCATCGATCAGACCCAGGATACGGTCAAAATGCTTTTCATTGATGATCTTTCCGTAATCGGAATTGCGGAGCGGCTGTTTCCCATACTGTCTGCGGATTTGTTTCTGAACTTCTTTGATCAACTTCTCTTTCACAGAGCGGTGGCAGTACACATAGTCCGGAGCCACGCAGGTCTGCCCGCAGTTCAGGTATTTCCCGAAGACGATCCTTTTTGCCGCAAGCTTGATATCTGCGGTCTGGTCCACGATGCAAGGGCTCTTTCCGCCCAGCTCCAGAGTGACAGGCGTGAGATATTCGGCGGCGTTTCGCATGACTTCCTTTCCCACGTTCTGGCTGCCGGTGAAGAAGATGTAGTCAAAATGCTCGTGCAGAAGGCGGGTGTTTTCCGCGCGCCCGCCGGTCACCACAGCCACATACTGGGGCTCGAAGCACTCGGAAAGGATAAGACGGAGCACCTCGCTTGTGTGGGGCGAATAAGCGCTGGGCTTTACGACCGCCGTATTTCCTGCGGCAAGCGCGTCGACAAGCGGGGAGAGGGTCAGCATGAACGGATAGTTCCAAGGGCTCATGATCAGCGTCACGCCGTAGGGCGACGGTTTCTTATAGCTGCGGGAATGGAACTGCGCCAGCGGCGTGCGCACCCGCTGCTCCCGCGCGAATTTCGGCGTGTGCTTCAGCATGTAGCTGATCTCCTCTAAGACCATGCCGGTCTCGCACATATAGCTCTCAAAGCCGCTTTTCCCGAGATCCTTTTTCAGCGCGTCATGAATTTCTGCTTCATGGCCGGAGATGGCGTGATAGAGCTTCTGAAGCGCCGCAAGGCGGCTGCTGACCGGGAGCGTGGCTCCGGTCTGAAAATATTTTCTCTGCTTTGTGACAATATCTTTAATTTCCTGTTCCGTCATCCTCATCTGCTCCTTTCCCTGGAATCTTCATTTCCGTCATCTTTATCTAATTCCGGCATCAGCATGTAGTAGAACCGCTCCAACTCCAACGCGCCCATAAGGACCGGGACAGGGTAGAGCGGATTCGCCTCTTTGTCTGCGTAATGCGCAAGCTTCGGGATATCCGTCTCACGGATCTCTGGGATATGATCGCCTATGCCGAAGCGTTTCTTCATATCTTTCACAGCCTGTATGAACCGGTCGGCAGCTTCCCCGCAGGGAGTATCCTCATCTGCGATGCCAGCCGCACTGGCAAGGCGGGAGAGCTTTTTGTGGATCTTTTCGCCGTAAGCTTCCAGAAGCATCGGAAGGATCACCGCGTTCGCCAGACCGTGCGGCACATTATATTCGCCTCCAAGAGAGTGGGCGATCGCGTGGACGTACCCCACGTAAGATTTGGTAAACGCGCATCCCGCATAAAATGACGCGTGGAGCATATTGCGGCGGGCTTCCCCATTGCCGCCGTCATTGTAAGCAGTATCGATATTTTCAAAAATCAGTTTTACCGCAAGCAGGGCGTCCTGCCGCGTCCCGTGGGTCGTGGAATTGCCAATGTAAGCCTCCACTGCATGGGTCAGGGCGTCCATGCCTGTGGTTGCCGTGATAAACGGCGGCAGGCTCAGCGTGACTTTCGGGTCAAGGACCGCGTACCGCGGGATCAGCGGGAAATCGTTGATGGCATATTTATAGCGTGTCTGCGCGTCCGTGATGACTGCTGCCAGCGTCGTCTCGCTTCCTGTGCCGGCAGTAGTAGGGACCGCCATGAGGAGCGGCAGCTTTTTATGCACCTTTAAAATCCCCTTCATTTTTGCAAGAGACTGCTTCGGCTTCGCGATCCGGGCGCCGACGGCTTTCGCACAGTCCATGCTGGAGCCGCCGCCGAAACCGATGATACAGTCGCATCCTTCCTTCTGATAGAGTTCGATCGCCTCAGCGACATTATCCGTGGTCGGGTTGGCTACGGTCCCGTCATAAATGGAATATGGAATGTCTGCGCCCGCAAGCGCCTTTTCCAGTCGGCGGGTCAGTCCCAGCTTCCTGATCCCGGCATCCGTGATGATCAGAACTTTGCTGCATTTCTTTTTCTGAATGACTTCCGGCAGGGCTTTTACGCTGCCGACGATCTTGGGTTTCCGATAAGGAAGGAACGGCAGGGCGATCTTTAGACCTGTCTGAAAGGTCCTGCAATAGATTTTTTTAAGAGGGTTCATTTGAACAGATCCTTTCCGGCGCTGTTACAGCGCTTCTTATTACAACGTATTTCCTGAAAATATTAGCAGTTGGGATTCTGTTTGTCAATAAATCCGGTATTGACAGAGCAGTTTAAGGCGTATGAAGTAGAGGATAACAAGGTGATCTCCAGCGAAGTAATCGGTTCCAACGGGGGCGGACACGGCGCGCTCTCAGGGCTTCTCACTGACTGTTCCGGCGACGTGCTGATCTGCGGCTGCTCACATTCGACGCGAACCATGAGACGGCGGGAAAAGAGCTGAACTTCAGGATCGAGCTTGTTGAAGTACTGGAAGGGTGATGAGGATTTTGTTCCCTGTGATTGATAAAAAGAAAACCGGAATCCATCTGCGCAGGATCATGGATGAGCGCGCTGTCCGTAAAAGACGTCCAGCAGTATCTGGGGCTTGGCAGCATCCAGAGCGTTTACCACTGGCTGAACGGGATCAGCATACCGACCATTGATAACCTGTATGCGCTGAGCGAATTGTTTCAGCTCCCGGTAGATGAGATGCTGTGCGGAAACAGGCAGTACGACTATAAAGCAGCAGGCAGACAGAACGCCCGTGTGAAACGCCTGCAGGCATATCACGACAGGCTGCTGGAACACAAAGCAGCGTAAAACTTTTATACTACAAGTTCAATGACAAATGCAGTATCCTCCCTTAAAAAGGGAAAAAGCAGAGTCTGCTAACAACATCTGGAACAAAGAGGGGGTCCTGATGTGCGGACTGGGAGAAAAGAATAAAATCATAGCAAGGATCAAATACTTCAGAAAGTGCTGCCGTTGGAGCCTGCAGCGCATTGCCCGCGGATACGCGGACTGCGACAAATGGAATATGTGCCGGTATCTGCAGAATCTGATCCCGGATATGCTGCAGGATCTGCGGGATAAGCGGCACGGTTCGCCCGGTTTCTTGGGCGAAAAATTACAGACAGAAAAGGAATTAGAAGAGAACCGTAAACGCGGCGGAGGGGGAACCATGCACTTTATGGATGAACTGCCGGTATACAAAGAAATATCTGATCGATATTTTGCGGAGGAGAAAAAGATAGAAGCATATCGGAATACATCAAAGGATGAAGCGATGGACATGCTGAAAGAATATTTTTTCAGTCTGTGGGATTAGAGTGCGGATCAGAAAGAGGGTTGGAGTAAAGAAATAGTCAGTTGATAAAAAAATAAATGAAAAGAGTATTGGTTCCTTGAGGTATAATGATTTCG
>CALWDM010000055.1 GCA_944376695.1 uncultured Mediterraneibacter sp.
AGCTTTTATAGAATATCAAAAAGAGACAGAATCTCAAGTGAATCATAAGGTGACATTATCACAAGTGAATAACAGAAACAGAGATTGAGCTATTGCTGTACGCCTGCTTACATGGTAGAATAACATTCATACAGATTAAAGGAGTGTGGAAAAAATTGAAGACATTGCTGGAACTGATCACAATAGATATGAGAGAAGCATTTGCAAAGGCGGGATATGATGAAGAGCTTGCCAAAGTGACTCTCTCCAACCGCCCGGACCTGTGCGAATACCAGTGCAACGGCGCCATGGCGGGGGCGAAGCAATATAAAAAGGCGCCGTTTATGATCGCTGAGGATGTGGCGGCAAATCTGAAAGACAGCGTTTACTTTGAGTCTGTGGAGGTTGTAAAGCCGGGATTTATCAATCTGAGACTGTCCCCTGAGTGTGTGGCGTCCTATTTAAATGAGATGGCAGCAGAGAAAAAGTCAGGTGTTGAAGAGACAGAGGAGGCTGGAACCGTTATGATCGACTACGGCGGCCCGAATGTGGCGAAACCCCTCCATGTGGGACACCTGCGCTCTGCGATCATCGGGGAGAGCGTGAAGCGGATCATTCGCTATAAAGGAAAACGGGTGATCGGGGATATCCATCTCGGCGACTGGGGATACCAGATGGGGCTGATCATCACGGAGCTCAAGAAGCGCCAGCCGGATCTCCCGTATTTTGACGAGAGTTTTGAAGGGGAATATCCGAAGGAAGCGCCGTTTACGATCGGAGAGCTTGAGGAGATCTACCCGACGGCCAGCTCCTTTGCCAAAGAGAACGAAGAATACAGAGAAGAAGCATTGCATGCGACGTATCTTCTGCAGAACGGCTGCAGAGGATACCGGGCGATCTGGAACCACATCATGAATGTGTCAGTTTCGGATCTTAAGAAGAATTACGAGAGGCTGAACGTAGAGTTTGACCTGTGGAAAGGCGAGGCGGACGCTCAGCAGTACATCCCGGATATGGTGCAGATGTTAAAAGACAAAGGGTTTGCCCGCTATGATGACGGAGCTCTTGTGGTGGACGTCCAGGAAGAGACGGACAACAAAGAGGTGCCCCCCTGCATGATCCTGAAATCAGACGGGGCTGCCCTTTATGATACAACGGACCTTGCGACACTTGTGGAGCGGGAGAAGGACTACCAGCCGGATGAGGTGATCTATGTGGTGGACAAGCGTCAGGAGCTCCATTTCACACAGGTATTCCGGTGCGCGAAGAAGACGGGCATCGTGCGCCCGGAGACAGAGCTTAAGTTCCTCGGGTTCGGAACCATGAACGGGAAGGATGGAAAGCCTTTCAAGACGCGCGAGGGCGGCGTCATGCGTCTGGAAAATCTGATCCGTGAGATCAACGAGGAGATGTATAAGAAGATCATGGACAACCGCACTGTGGAGGAGGAAGAGGCGAGGCAGACCGCGCAGACAGTAGGGCTCGCGGCGATCAAATACGGCGACCTTTCCAATCAGGCGTCGAAAGACTATATCTTTGACGTGGACAGGTTTACGTCTTTTGAGGGAAATACAGGGCCGTATATTCTCTATACGATTGTGCGGATAAAATCGATCCTGAATAAATATGCAGAGAACGGCGGAAGCCTGGAAGGACTCAGGATACGTCCGGCTGAAAACATCTATGAGAAAGCGCTGATGCTCCAGATCCTGAAGTTTAACGATGTGTTTGAAACTGTATATGCGGAGATTGCGCCGCACAAACTGTGCGCTTACATCTATGAGCTGGCAAATGAATTTAATAAGTTCTATCATGAGACGAAGATCCTGTCTGAGGAAGATGAACAGAAGAGGGCGGGATATATCGCGCTCCTTGTCCTCGCAAAACGTGTGCTGGAGACGTGTATCGATCTCCTGGGATTTGAAGCGCCGGAAAGGATGTAGGACGAAAATGACAGAAAAACTGTTTTATAAAGACAGCCATCTATCGGAATTTGAGGCGGAAGTGGTCTCCTGCTGTCCGGGAGAAAAAGGGCTGTTTCAGGTCGGGCTGGACCGTACCGCCTTCTTCCCCGAAGGCGGCGGGCAGTATGCGGACACTGGTTTGCTCGGCGGGGCGAACGTGCTGGATGTGCAGGAAGCGGACGGCAGGATCATTCATTTTACGGACGCCCCTCTGGAGAGTGGGAGCCGGGTGAGAGGAGAGCTGGACTGGGAAGAACGGTTCATGAAGATGCAGCAGCATACAGGAGAACACATTGTGTCAGGACTGGTCCACAGCCGTTTCGGGTACAGGAATGTGGGCTTCCATCTCGGGAGTGAAGACTGTACGATGGATTTCAATGGAGAGATGACCGTGGAAGAGCTGGCGGATATAGAACTGGAGGCAAACCGGGCAGTGTGGAAAAACCTGAAAGTTGAGACTGTATACCCGCCCCGGGACGAGCTGGCCCGGATGGAATACCGCAGCAAGATCGAGATCGAGGGGCCGGTCAGGATCATCGTGATCCCGGGATATGACCGGTGTGCCTGCTGTGCGCCTCATGTGGAGCGGACAGGTGAGATCGGTCTGATCAAACTGACAAATGTCCAGAGATATAAAGGGGGCGTGCGGGTGACTATGCTGTGCGGCGTGAGAGCTCTTGCGGATTATGAAGTAAAACAGCAGCAGGCAAAAGCCGTCGGGGCGATGCTGTGCGCAAGGGAAAATGAGACCGCGGAGGCGGTCGGACACCTGAAAAATGAATGTGAGGCTCTGAAGTATGCCCTGGGAGAGAAAGAAAAGATGCTGGTCAGCGGCATGGCGGATCTGGTTCCTGACGGAGAGGAGGCTGTATGTCTGTTCCCGGACGGGATAGAGGGGGATTCCATGAGGAGGCTGATGAACCGGGTGCTGGAAGCAGGGCATATATTGTGCGCGGTATTCTGCCGCAGCGGTGAGCCAAAGGAGAGTGAGCCGAAGGAGAGTGAGCCGGGCAGAAGCGGCACAGGCGGCCGGAGCGGAGAGAGTGCGGGGAAGACGAAGACGGACTACCGCTATGTGATCGGCAGCCGGATACTGGATGTGCGTTCTGTGGCCCGGGAGTTCAATTCTGCGTTTGACGGACGCGGAGGCGGGAAACCGGAGATGGTCCAGGGAACGGCGCGTGGGAGCGAAGAAGAGCTCAGGGCATGGCTGTTGAAGAAAGCGAAGGAGATGGCGTTATGAAGCAGATTCAGAGGAAAAGTCCCTTCTGGAGCCTTGCCGGGCCGCTGTTCGCGTACCTGGCCATACAGTGGGCGGTCCAGACAGCTCTGATCCTGGTGATCAGCATTCCTTATATGTCTGATGCGTATGCTTCGATGATGCAGATGGACCTGGAAAGAACCGGGGATATGCAGGAACTGATGGATGTGGGTCTGAAGGCGATGGAGCCGGCTTTTGTACTCGTCATGAGGTATCAGGCAGAGGTCATGGGGGCAGCGGCAGCAGGAACGATGATCCTTACAGTGGTCCTGTTCCTGAAAGACAGGAAACGGGAAAAGGCATTTGGCATTGTGCGGCCAGAGAAAAAAACAGCTTCCGCCTATATAATGATCGTGCTCATGGGGGCAGCGGGCAGCATCGCGGCAACCTGCCTTATGGCGATGGCGCAGCTTGCTTTTTATGACAGCGGATATTGGCAGACGGCAGGAGTGCTGTATGAAGCGGGATTCCCGGTGCAGATTGCCGTACTTGGAGTATTAGTCCCGGTTTCGGAAGAGCTGATGTTCCGGGGGCTTTTGTTTAAACGGTTTCGGGAAAGACAGGGATTCTGGTACTCGGCAATCTGTTCCGCTGTATTTTTCATGTTTCTTCATACGAGCTTCACACAGATGGTCTATGCGTTCCTTCTCGGGCTGATGCTGGCATATCTGTATGAGAAGACCGGTTCCCTCAAAGCGCCTGTGCTGCTTCATATTCTGATGAATTCGGGATCAGTTGTTTATACAGAGGCGGGGATTTTCCGCTGGCTAGGAGCTGACCCGGTGAGGCTGGCGGGAGCGGCGATTGCCGGCGCGTTCCTCTGTTCGGCGGTATTTGTCGGGCTCCGGAAAGCCGTAGGCGCAGGGGGCAGGCAATCATTGTCGGATACGACACATCACCTGGATATGTTCCGATAAAAAACATGTGAAATTGTGTGAGGCAGGACGCTATCCTGTCTCATTTTTGTGGGATATATCAAATTAGAAATTAGATTAATAAGAAAAAAATCATAATTTTAATAACGGTTACTAATGTTTTAAAAAGGCTAAATTATCTGAAAAATAAGAGTTAAAAATAAAATATTCAAATAATCTGACAATTTAGAAAGATTTAATGTTTACAAACTGAGAAAAATCGTGTATAGTCATTCCATAGAATGCAAAAGAGAGGAGAACGGCTATGAAGCAGACGAATGAAAACCTGCAGGGGCTGTACCGTGAGAGTTTTGAACATGACAACTGCGGTATCGGCGCAATTGTTAATATTAAAGGCAGGAAAAGCCACGGCACAGTGGCGGGAGCTCTTGAGATCGTAGAGCACCTGGAGCACCGGGCGGGGAAGGACGCGGAAGGAAAGACCGGAGACGGTGTTGGCATCCTTCTTCAGATATCACATAAGTTTTTTGCGAAAGTCTGTAAACCGCTGGGGATCGATCTGGGCGGAGAGAGAGACTACGGCGTTGGGATGTTCTTTTTCCCACAGGATGAGCTGAAAAGGAACCAGGCCAAGAATATCTTTGAAGTGATCGTAAAGAAGGAAGGGCTGAATTTCCTCGGCTGGAGAGAAGTTCCGATCCACCCTGAGATCCTGGGAAAGACGGCTGTGGACTGTATGCCTTATATCATGCAGGCTTTTATCGAACGGCCGGAGAAGACAGGGAAGGGGCTTCCCTTTGACCGCAGGCTTTACGTGGTGCGGCGTGTATTTGAACAGAGCAGTGACGATACCTATGTCGTCTCCCTGTCGAGCCGTACGATCGTGTATAAGGGAATGTTCCTTGTGGGACAGCTCCGTCAGTTTTTCGGAGATCTTCAGGATGAGGCCTATGAATCCGCCATCGCCATGGTCCATTCCAGGTTCAGTACGAACACAGCGCCGAGCTGGCAGAGGGCGCATCCGAACCGACTGATGGTACACAACGGCGAGATCAACACGATCCGCGGCAATGCGGACAAGATGCGCGCGAGGGAAGAGACGATGGAAGCAGGCTGCTTAAAAGGCGAGCTGCACAAGGTCCTCCCGTCGATCAATACATCGGGATCTGACTCCGCGATGCTGGACAACGCGCTGGAATTCCTGGTAATGAGCGGTATGGAGCTGCCCCTTGCCGTGATGATCGCCATCCCGGAACCGTGGGTGAACAACCGGAGCATGTCCCAGAATAAAAGAGATTTCTATCAGTATTACGCGACGATGATGGAGCCCTGGGACGGGCCTGCGTCCATCCTCTTCTCAGACGGGGATGTGATGGGGGCGGTCCTGGACAGAAACGGCCTGCGTCCGTCCAGATACTATATCACGGACGATGACAACCTGATCCTGTCTTCCGAGGTGGGAGTGCTGGACATTGACCCGGCGAAGATCCTTGTAAAAGAGAGGCTGCACCCGGGCAAGATGCTGCTCGTGGATACCGTCGCAGGCAGAGTGATCGACGATGAGGAGCTGAAAGAACGCTATGCCAACGAAGAGCCCTACGGCGAATGGCTGGACGGCAATCTGATCCACTTAAAGGATCTGCCGATCCCGAACAAGGATATCCCGAAATATACAAAGGAAGAATGCACCCGCCTGCAGAAAGCCTTCGGGTATGCCTATGAGGATGTGAGGACTTCGATCCTTACAATGGCGCAGAACGGAGCGGAAGGGATCGCGGCGATGGGCATCGACACGCCCCTTTCTGTCCTTTCGCAGATGCGCCAGCCGCTGTTCGGATATTTCAAACAGCTTTTCGCCCAGGTGACGAACCCGCCCATCGACGCGATCCGCGAGGAGATCGTGACCTCCACTGTGATCTATGTGGGCAGGGATGGGAATCTTCTGGAGAAAAAAGAGGAGAACTGTAAGATGCTCAGGGTGAACAATCCGATCCTGACGAATACAGATCTTCTGAAAATAAAAAATATGAAGGTGGAAGGCTTCAGGGTGGCAGAGATCCCGATCACCTACTATAAGAACACCAGCCTTGAGAAAGCGCTGGAGTATCTGTTTGTAGAAGTGGACCGTGTGATCCGCGGGGGAGCGAACATCCTGATCCTGACAGACCGTGAGATGGACGAGTACCATGTGGCGATCCCGTCCCTGCTCGCCGTGTCCGGTCTTCAGCAGCACCTGGTGCGCACGAAGAAAAGAACCTCCGTGGCCATGATCCTGGAGAGCGGCGAGCCCAGAGAGGTGCATCACTTTGCGACGCTCCTCGGATACGGCGCCTGCGCGATCAATCCGTACCTGGCCCACGAGTCGATCCGTCAGCTCATCGAATCCAGGCTCCTGCACAAGGATTATTATGCGGCGGTAGATGATTACAACAGTGCGGTCATCCACGGCATCATTAAGATTGCTTCCAAGATGGGGATCTCGACGATCCAGTCCTACCAGGGGGCGAAGATCTTCGAGGCGATCGGGCTGAAAAAAGAGTTTATCGACAAATATTTTACAGATACAGTGAGCCGTGTGGGCGGCATCGGGATCGAGGAGATCGCTGAGGATTACACAGCCTTCCACACACAGGCGTTTGATCCGCTCGGACTGGACAGCGATATGACGCTGGACAGTGTGGGACAGCACAAATACAAGAGCGGCGGCGAGGAACACCTCTATAACCCGCAGACCATCCATATGCTCCAGCAGTCCACGAAACGCGGGGATTACGGGATGTTCAAAGAATATACCAGGATGGTGGACGAAGAGGGAGAGAAGATCAATCTGAGAGGACAGCTCGACTTTCACTACCCGAAGAAAGGGATCCCGATCGAGGAAGTGGAGAGCGTGGATTCCATTGTCACCAGGTTTAAGACCGGAGCCATGTCCTATGGTTCGATCTCCAAGGAGGCCCATGAGACTCTGGCCATTGCCATGAACCGTCTCCACGGTAAATCCAACTCAGGAGAGGGCGGCGAGGAGATCGAGCGTCTGGACACAGACCGGTGCTCCGCGATCAAACAGGTGGCGTCAGGACGATTCGGCGTGACTTCCAGATACCTGGTGAGCGCCCAGGAGATCCAGATCAAGATGGCGCAGGGCGCGAAGCCGGGCGAAGGAGGACATCTGCCGGGCGGCAAGGTCTATCCGTGGGTGGCGAAGACCCGCCATTCGACGCCGGGCGTGAGTCTGATCTCACCTCCGCCGCACCATGATATCTATTCAATCGAAGATCTGGCACAGCTCATCTATGACTGCAAGAATGCCAATAAAAACGCAAGGATCTCCGTAAAACTCGTGTCAGAAGCGGGCGTGGGGACCGTGGCTGCAGGCGTGGCAAAAGCCGGGGCAGGCGTGATCCTGATCTCCGGGTATGACGGCGGTACCGGGGCCGCCCCGAGAAGTTCCATCCAGAATGCGGGGCTTCCCTGGGAGCTGGGGCTTGCCGAGACGCACCAGACGCTGATCGAGAACGGCTTAAGGGAACGGGTGCGCGTCGAGACGGACGGCAAGCTGATGAGCGGACGCGACGTGGCGGTGGCCGCTCTCCTCGGAGCGGAGGAGTTCGGGTTTGCCACAGCGCCCCTGGTGACTATGGGCTGCGTGATGATGCGTGTGTGCAACCTGGATACCTGCCCTGTGGGCGTGGCGACCCAGAACCCGGAGCTGAGGAAACGATTTGCCGGCAAGCCGGAATATGTGATGAACTTTATGAAATTCATTGCCGAAGAGCTGAGAGAATACATGGCGAAGCTTGGCGTGCGCACAGTGGATGAGCTGGTAGGCCGCACGGACCTTCTGAAGGTAAAGGATACCGTCACCTCCAGGCGCGCGGCGTCCCTTGATTTAAGCGGCATGCTGCACAATCCGTATGCAAGGCAGAAGAAGGCGATGATTTTTGATCCGAAGAAGGTATATAATTTTGAGCTTGAGAAGACGCTGGATGAGAAGGTGCTTGTAAAACAGCTCCTCCCCGCGCTGGAAAAAGGACAGAAGCGGAACATCGAAGTTGACGTCACGAACACGGACCGTACCTTTGGCACGATCTTTGGCTCAGAGATCACCAGAAGATTTCCGGAAGGTCTGGAAGAGGATACCTTTGTGATCAAGTGCAGCGGTGCGGGCGGACAGAGCTTCGGCGCGTTCATCCCAAAAGGACTGACTCTGGAGCTGACCGGCGACAGCAACGATTATTTCGGAAAAGGTCTGTCAGGCGGTAAGCTGGTCGTATACCCTCCGAAAGGGACAACGTTTAAGTCGGATGAGAATATCATCATCGGAAACGTGGCCTTCTATGGCGCTACAAGCGGAAAGGCATATGTCAGCGGTGTGGCAGGAGAAAGATTCTGCGTGCGCAATTCCGGCGTGAGGGCTGTTGTGGAAGGCGTGGGAGACCACGGCTGCGAATATATGACCGGGGGCTGCGTGGTCATCCTCGGGAAAGTAGGCAAGAACTTTGCTGCCGGAATGAGCGGCGGCATCGCCTATGTGCTGGATGAGGACAGCACGCTCTATACAAGGGTAAACAAGGCGATGGTAAAGATCCGGCGGGTGACGGACAAGTATGACGTCCAGGAATTAAAGGGCATGATACAGGAGCATGTTTCGTATACAAATTCAGAAATAGGAAAACAGATCCTGGATCATTTTGAAGAGTACCTGCCGAAATTTAAGAAGATCATCCCTGAGGACTATGAGAAGATGATGTCAGCGATCATCCAGATGGAAGAAAAAGGACTGAGCAGGGAAAAAGCAAAGATCGAAGCATTCAACATGATCAAGAATGGAAGATAGGAGGCGTTAAGATGGGAAAACCGACAGGATTTATGGAATATGAGAGAAAAGATAAGACCGCAGAAGCGCCTTTAGAGAGGATCGGGCATTTCAGAGAGTTCTACACGCCCCTGTCAAAGGAGGAGCAGGAGATCCAGGGCGCGCGCTGCATGTCATGCGGCGTCTCCTTCTGCCAGTCGGGGCTGAACCTGATGGGCATGGCCAGCGGATGTCCGCTCCACAACCTGGTGCCCGAGTGGAATGACCTGATCTATAACGGGAACTGGGAGGAGGCGTATTACCGTCTCGCCAAGACGAATAATTTCCCCGAATTTACGGCAAGAGTCTGCCCGGCTCTCTGCGAGAATGCCTGCACCTGCGGGCTGAACGAAGAGCCTGTGGCCACAAAGAGCAATGAGTACGCCATCATTGAAAATGCCTTTGAAAAAGGCTATGTAAAGGCCAACCCGCCAAAAGTACGCACCGGCAAGAGAGTGGCAGTCATCGGCAGCGGCCCCGCGGGACTGGCGGCGGCTGACCTCCTGAACCGGAGAGGGCATACGGTGACCGTATTTGAGCGGGAGGACAAGGCGGGCGGGCTGCTGCGCTATGGCATTCCGAATATGAAGCTGGAAAAACAGTATATAGACCGAAGGCTTCACATTATGGAAGAAGAAGGGGTCGAATTCCGCGTCAACTGCAATGTGGGTAAGGATGTAAAGCCTGCGCAGCTTTTGAAAGAGTATGACAGAGTCCTCCTGGCATGCGGCGCATCCAATCCGAGAGATATCAAAGTTCCGGGAAGGGATGCCGAGGGAATCTATTTTGCAGTGGACTTCCTCAAATCCACGACAAAGGCGCTCTGGGCGGATGCCGGGCAGGCAGAGGCAAAACTGCCCGGACAGATGAAAAAGGGCAGTTATGTCTCCGCGGAGGGCAGGCATGTTCTTGTCATCGGCGGCGGAGACACGGGAAATGACTGCGTGGGAACTGCCATCCGCCACGGGGCGAAGTCCGTGCTCCAGCTGGAGATGATGCCGAAGGCTCCGGACAGAAGAGCAGAGGGAAATCCCTGGCCTGAGTGGCCGAAGATCTGCAAGACAGATTACGGTCAGCAGGAGGCAATCGCGGTCTTCGGACAGGATCCGCGTGTGTATACCACGACTGTGAAAGAATTTGTAAAAGACAAGAAAGGCAGAGTGTGCAAGGCTGTCCTTGTCAGGCTGGAGAGCCGGAAAGACGAGAAGACCGGCAGGATGGTCATGAGTGAGGCGGCGGGCAGCGAATACACTGTGGATGCGGATCTTGTGCTGATCGCGGCCGGGTTCCTGGGCAGCGAGAGTTATGTCACAAAGGCATTCGGCGTGGAAGTAAATGAGCGCACGAATGTGAAGACAGAAGCAGGAAAATATGCGACAAATGCAGAGCGGGTGTTTACGGCAGGCGATATGCACCGGGGGCAGTCCCTTGTCGTGTGGGCGATCCGGGAAGGACGCGAGGCGGCGAAAGAAGTGGATGAGAGCCTTATGGGGTATACAAATCTGACGATCCAGTGACAGGCCGCTATAGAAAAAATTCATATAAAAACAGAGAGAAATGCGCTCCGACAGGATCTGTGCTTTACGCGGGATACTCCGGAGCGTATTTTGACAGCAGACTTTCCGCCGTGTGAATGGAAGATATAGAAAATATTACAAAAATGTTAAATTCATATTGAAATTTTCCTGATAATTTATTATAATCTATTACATCTTATAGAAGAAAAATGTAGATTCGCCCTTCAAATGTGTTTTTTTCAGGAATACTGTTGAAAATCCCTTTTTTCTGTTGTATTATGCACATATGTGGGGACATAGATAATTTAATAGGGAAAGGTGAAAAAATGAAGTTAAAAAGAGTACATAGCGCATTCATTGCGGCAGCCCTCACCTGTTCGCTGGTTGTGACTCCGGTATTTGCGGAGCCTACCCAGGAGGAACTGGAGGATCAGAAGGAGGCTGCCCAGAGTGAGCTGGGAAATCTGCAGACGGAATTTGACACGTTGATTCAGAAAACCAGTGAACTGGAGAATAAACTGATCAGCACCGGACAGCAGATCACACAGGCGGAAGAAGATCTGGAAGAAGCTGAGTCAAAAAGAGAAGAGCAGTACGAAGCGATGAAGCTCCGCATCAAGTTTATGTATGAGTCGGGAAGCGGAACCGCGACTATGGAAAAGGTAGTGTCATCCGGCAGCATTTCCGATATGCTGACTCAGGCAGAGTATTCTCAGAAAGTGCATGAGTATGACCGTACCCAGCTTCAGGAATACGCGAACACAGTGACAGAGATCGAAAATCTTCAGGCAACGCTTGAGGAGGAGATGGCAGACCTTCAGGCAACGGAAGCGGAATATCAGGCTCAGCAGGAAACGCTGAAAGAGACCATCGCTTCAAAACAGGATGAGATCTCCAATCTTGACGAGATGATCCAGGAGGCCGCGAGAAAAGCGGAGGAAGCGCGCAAGGCGGCAGAAGCAGAGGCAGCCCGGCAGCAACAGCAGCAGCAGAATCCGGTCACGACCGGCGGCGGTTCCGGCGGCACCACTCCTCCATATAACGCAGTCACAGGCAATGCGGTTGTTGACCGTGCGTACAGCTATATAGGCAATGCGGAATATGTGTGGGGAGCCTGCAGCCCCGGTGAGTTTGACTGTTCAGGGTTTGTGGCATACTGTCTGACCGGCAATTACGCCCGGCTTGGAAGTACGATCACGTTCCTTGGATGGCCCAGGGTGAGCGATCCTCAGCCCGGTGATGTATGTGTAAATGTAGATCATTGCGGTATTTACATAGGAAACGGTCAGATGATTCATTGTGCTACTTACGGGGTAGGCGTCATCATCGGCCCGGTGCAGGCAGGAATGGTGTATGTCCGCTATTGATGACTGGGGATTCAGAGAAAAGATAACTGAAAATAGGGTCGGAAGACAGCTGCCCATAAAGCAGTATCGATACCGGCTGAAACAGGGAAACTGCCATGCAGATTGCAAAAAAACGGGTAGGAGGTCAAAGGCTTCTTACCCGTTTTATGTAAAATTATATTGTAAACTGATTATATAAAATGGTTGACAATCTGGGAATGAAAATGTTATTTTTATCTCGTTTCAGAAGGTTAATTAACTGCAAGGCGCCTTTAATCTTGAAAACGGTTTGCTGCATTATGCTGTACCTGGAGTGGGAATCAGCATTTATCAGCAAAAAGGTGAGTATCCAGAGAAACAGATTTTGTTTCTCTGGAAGAAAAAGAGTGATTCCGATTATTAGAAACAACGGAATGTGAGGATATAAAGATGAATTTAAATGAATTAACAAACAAAGTTTTAAGTAATGAACAAATCACAAAGGAGGAAGCGCTGTTTTTATACGGTCAGCCTCTTTCGAAACTGTGCGGGAGCGCTGATAAAATACGTCAACACTTTTGTGACAGCCAATTTGATATCTGCACGATTATTAATGCCAAAAGCGGAAGATGTTCTGAAAACTGCAGGTTTTGTGCACAGTCGGCTCACAACCATACCTGTGTGGCCGCCTATCCTTTGCTCTCCAAAGAAGAAATTGTTGCACAGGCAGAGATCAATTATGAACAGGGTGTTCTTCGCTACTCAATTGTGACATCGGGAAAACGATTGTCTGATGCGGAAGTAGATGCAATGTGCGGAGTTGTCCGTGAAATCAGGGAAAAGGTCGGGATCTCTGTCTGTGTATCCTTTGGTCTGCTGGATGAACAGCAGTTTCGCAAGCTGAAAGAGGCCGGAGTGACAAGAGTACATAATAATTTGGAAACCTCCCGCAGATTTTTTCCAAATATCTGCACAACACACAGATTCGATGACAAAATACAGGCGATTCAGGCGGCGCAGTCCTCTGGTCTCTCTGTTTGCAGCGGCGGTATTATGGGGCTTGGAGAAACGGTCGAAGATCGTATTGATATGGCCTTTAGTCTGCGGGAACTGGGCGTTCTCAGTGTGCCGGTGAATATGCTGAACCCTATCCCCGGCACACCATTAGAAAACAATGAAAGACTGACAGAAGAAGATATGTGCAGAATTGTTGCCGTCTACCGCTTTATTCTCCCGAAGGCTTTCATCCGTCTTGCAGGTGGGAGAGGGCTTCTGCCTGACAAGGGTAAAAGTTGTTTTATCTCAGGGGCGAACGCCGCGATTTCAGGAGATATGCTGACAACTGCAGGAATAACGACAAAAACAGATATGGCGTTATTAAAGGAATTGGGATATGAGGTAAAAATTTGCAATGAGTAAAATTTATTTATTCCGAAACAGGAGCGGAGGACGGTAAGACCTGTGCGGAGGAGGGGAGAAAACTCCCAGAGGACAGAGCGCCTGCCGCCTGTTATGCGGCAGAGGTTTCTCCCCCCCCCCCCATCCGGCGCAAAGCCGGAGGACACACAGGAATTATCAAGGCCAAATTACTGGACAAATTAACGCAAGCTATTCTCCGTGATATGGTACGGTGTACGTCCAGGTGCTGTTACGATGCGCGCCTTTATTTCGCCGGGATGATCTCAAGCCAGTACCCGTCCGGATCTGAAATAAAGTAGATTCCCATACCGGGATTTTCGAAACAGATACAGCCCATTTCTTTGTGCTTTTCGTGGGCGGCCTCAAAGTCGTCAGTGACAAATGCGAGATGGATCTCGTTGTCCCCGAGGTTATAAGGGCGGTCCATGTCGCGCAGCCATGTGAGCTCAAGCTGATGAGGAGTAGTGCCGTCCCCCAGATAAACAAGCTTAAAGCTTCCGTCCTCCGCTTCTTTGGTGCGTGTCACGGTAAGGCCGAGCGCCTTTTCGTAAAAGTCTAAGGATTTTTCCAGGTCATAGACATTCAGGTTGTTATGTGCGAATGTAAATCTCATATCAAATACCTCCATTAATCAAACTGTTCTATCAGCATAACATATACTGCTGAGAAAATGCAAATACAAGCAGGTTTTTAACCTTTTGGCGACCTCCTGGCTGTGGCATCTTTTCTTGTCAGATGCAGTACGGCTGTGTTAAAATAGACGGGAAATCTGTACGGAGAAACAGATGAAAAAACCAGGCGGAGCGAAAAAGCGCCCTGCTGACAAATGATGTGATGATTAAAGAGGAGGAAGGACTATGTTAGAGATCGGAACAAAGGCCCCGGCATTTGAACTGCCGGATCAGGACGGGAATATGCATACACTGGAGGAATACAGAGGGAAGAAGGTGATCCTGTATTTTTATCCGAAAGACAATACGCCCGGATGCACGAAGCAGGCGTGCGGGTTCGGGGAACTGTATCCCCAGATCCGGGAGAAGGGAGCTGTCGTGGTCGGAGTGAGCAAAGACAGCGTGGCATCTCACAAAAAGTTTGAGGAGAAATACGGGCTTCCGTTCACCCTGCTGTCGGATCCGGAGCTTGCCTGCATCCAGGCATACGATGTGTGGAAAGAGAAGAACATGTACGGGAAGAAGACAATGGGAGTCGTGCGCACGACTTACCTGATCGATGAGGACGGAGTGATCGTTAAGGCATTCGGCAAGGTCAAAGCAGCGGACAATCCGGCGCAGATGCTTGGGGAACTCTGAAATAGGCGAAAACATATAATACGGTCGGTAAGATGAGGTTTGCTGATGCGGGAGAACTGTTGGCAGGGCAGTGCGGGCCGGAAGTTTTACAGAAGTGAGCAGAAAGGAAATGTTCATCAATGTTTGAAGAAAAAGATTACTATATGCGGATCGTACATGAACTGGTCCGAATGCTGATCAGGCTGGTGTTCAGCAAGGATATTGACAGGGACGGGGAGGAAGCTGTCCCCCTGGAAGTGCTGGAGAAATATAAAAAGCTGATCTCCATGATCGACGGCGGTCAGATCAATGAAGCGGAAAACCTGCTCCTGGATGGACTGGAACCGGACAGCAGGGCGTATTTTGAGCTTGCGCTCATGTTTTATGAAAAGCTGAACGGAAAGACAGATGAATTCCTTGAGGAGCATGATTATTCCAGGGAGGAAGTCACGGACGGCATAAAATATGTGGCGGATTTTTACGGGTATGGAAGCCTGATGGATGCGTTTGTGGATGAGAACGCACTGGGATGAAAAAGACAGGGAACACTTGGCTTGGGAGGTATAAAAATGAGAACTGGATTTCGCTTGCCTGTGAAGTCCGGTTCTTTTTATTTTTGATAATTGAAACTTCCGGAAACGGCAAAAATATATTGGGAAATGTGGGAAATTTATGGATTTATTGCCGATAATGCGATATACTATGATGTAGCTCCATATAATATTTGATTCGATTGATAACGGAGGTAAGCAGATGAGATACCTTTCAGTTGTTGAAATAGCCAAAAAATGGAATATTTCGGAACGCAGTGTGAGAAATTACTGCGCTCGCGGGCGTGTGCAGGGCGCTTTTCTTACGGGAAAGACCTGGAATATTCCGGAGAATGCTGAAAAACCAGAGCGTTCCAACAAAAAGAAACAGCGTCCACTTACACTGTTGGATATCTTGCGGGAACAAAAAGCAAGTAAATATTCCGGCGGTATTTACCATAAAACACAGATTGATTTAACGTATAACTCAAATCATATTGAGGGAAGCCGTCTGACTCATGATCAGACCAGATATATTTTTGAAACCAATACCATTGGTGTGGAAAATGAAGTTCTCAACGTAGACGATGTGATTGAAACTGCAAATCATTTTCGATGTATTGATATGATTATCGACCATGCAAGGGCAGCTTTGACTGAGAAGTTTATTAAGGAGCTTCATCTGACTTTAAAAAGTGCAACCAGCGATTCCAGAAAAGACTGGTTTGCAGTGGGGGATTATAAGAAATTGCCTAATGAGGTGGGCGGCATGGATACTGCTCTACCCGAAGAAGTTGCCGGTAAGATGAAAGCATTACTGACAGCATATAACGCAAAAGAAGAAAAGACATTTGAAGATATTCTGGATTTCCATGTAAAGTTTGAGCGAATCCATCCGTTTCAGGATGGTAACGGTCGTGTGGGCAGGTTGATTATGTTCAAGGAATGTTTGAAATATAATATCGTTCCATTCATTATTGAGGATAACCTGAAGATGTTCTACTATAGAGGATTGAAGGAGTGGGACAATGAAAAAGGCTATCTGACAGATACCTGTCTGACCGCACAGGACCGATATAAGGTGTATTTGGACTATTTCAGAATCCCGTATTAAATAAAATAATTTTCAAAGTATCAAAAGTTAGTTCCGATAATTGATAATTTCGGATTATAAGAAGCTTTCATGTATGACAACGTGAAAGGATATGCAAATGAGTACGATTTTATCAAAACAGGCAATTATATGTGTATGTTATTTTGCAAACTCCCGCGGTGACTGATGATAGTACTCCCTGAAAGCTTTATAGAAATTGCTGCTGTTGCTGTAACCAAGCATGGCGGCGATTTCTTCTACGGAAAGATTTGTGCCCTTCAGCAGACATACTGCCCGTTCCATACGCTGTTCCAGAAGGAGCTCTGAAAAGGATTTTCCAATCTCCCGGTGCAACAGTGTGGAAATATAATTGGGATGGTAGGAAAAATGCCTGGATATATCTTTTAAAGTCACGACATCAGAATGTTCGCTCATATAGCGGACGATTTTATCAGACAATTTTTCGTTTTCCGGCGCAGGGAGCGAACGTTTATACTCCCGCGCCACCATCATCAGAAGCGTTAAGACCATAGGCTGGAGAACTGCCTGTGTATCCTCCTGAGGGTTTGCGTATTCCAATACCATCATTTCAAGAAGCGTACGGACGCAGAAGGAATCATCAAAATAAAGATGGATAAACTCATCCGAATATTCGTTGGTCTGGGGATCAAGGAAAAAATGAAATAGTTTTGTGTCTGCGGACAGTACGGGGAGGAAAGTCTTAAAAAATACTTCCTTCTGGATCAGGATGCCGATAATGATGATTTCTTCCTCGCTGTGGGCGTAAAGGGCATATCCGGCAAAGGGCTGCCCGATATAACATTCATTTTCGTGGATCGTGATGTGGTTATCGTATTTATAGCTCAAGGCTCCGTAATCTCCCTGGTATGCGAAGTTGAGAAAGAAAAAGTCCTGCCGGTGGAACATCTCATGGATATCCGGCCCTTTGTGGACACAGATCATAATATTTTCATCCGGTTCTCCGGGCCATGCATAGGACTTTTCCATAGAACTTCCGGCAGGCACATCAAGATACTTCCAGTTCCTTTTTGCGAATACATCTCCTAAGCGGCATAAAGCCGTATCTAAAACTTCACTGCGCAAGCGGGCAACCTCCTGTCGTGTTATGCTGGCTATTAATATAACACGAAATCTTAGAAAATACCACAGAAACTATTAAGATTCAGCGCTGAAAACAAATGCCGGAAATCTTACAATTTATTTGAAAAGTTGAAACAATGCCAACCATAAAGATTTGATGTAGTGATAGTATAAAAATAGTACAAAGTAAAGATGCCATGTATATCTAAATCATGTATGATAAGTAAGATGATAT
>CALWDM010000056.1 GCA_944376695.1 uncultured Mediterraneibacter sp.
ATTGTGATACCTATTTTTCAACCTGTATAAAATTTTCAATGTTCATCAATTTAGCCTTGACTTTTTATTTGCAGGCTTGTTGTATGTTTCTGCCGGATGGAGAAAGGGGCGTCTTTTGCCGGAAAAGTACCCCTCGCTTCCGCTGCGTTTTTAAACGCAGCATTTGTCGGAGGACCTTCCGTCCTGAGCAAAACCAGAAAACAGCGAAGCGCCTTTTCGAACCCATTCAGCGCGGGGATATGGGTGGTTGAGGCGACTTCGGAATGAGGCCTGGAAAAAGTAGAAATCCGGGACTATGCGTTGAAATCAGCAGGCGGACTGTCTGAGGCGAAGCCGAGTTGCCGCCTGCTGATTTCTGTATTTAGCATAGTCCCGGATTTCGTAGTTTTTCCTGCCTCATGGAGCGGAGCCGATGCCAGCCATATCCCCGCGCTGAATACGTCTTCGATACATCCGCTTCACTGTTTTCGGACGTTTAGTCAGTAAGAAGGCTCCCCCGCCAATACAGATTTAATCCGCATATCCGTTCGGATTCTGGCTCTGCCATCTCCAGGAATCCTCACACATTTCATCCAGCCCGCGCTCTGCTGTCCAGTGGAGTTCTTCTTTTGCTTTTGATGCATCGCAGTAGCATGTTGCGATGTCGCCCGCGCGGCGCGGTTTGATTTCATACGGGATTTCTTTTCCGCATGCCTTGCTGAATGCTTTTACCATATCCAGTACGGAATACCCGTTTCCTGTACCGAGATTGTACACGGATACTCCTGCTTTTTCTTTCAGTTTTTCCACCGCGCGTACATGTCCGATGGCAAGATCCACCACATGGATATAATCGCGCACACCTGTCCCGTCATGGGTATCGTAATCATCTCCGAATACGCCCAGGCACGGAAGTTTGCCGATCGCAACCTGTGTGATATACGGCATCAGGTTGTTCGGGATCCCCTTCGGGTCCTCGCCGATCAGTCCGCTCCTGTGCGCCCCGATCGGGTTGAAGTAGCGGAGCAGGACAACATTCCACTCAGGGTCTGCTGTGTGCAGGTCTGTCAGGATCTGCTCCAGCATCCATTTTGTCCATCCATACGGATTCGTGCATGTGCCTTTCGGGCACTCCTCTGTGATCGGGATGAATGCCGGATCTCCGTACACTGTGGCGGATGAACTGAAGATAATGTTTTTCACGCCGTGATTTCTCATCACATCGCAGAGAGTGACCGTGCCGCCGATATTATTTTCATAGTATTCGAGGGGTTTCTGTACGGACTCTCCCACTGCCTTAAGCCCTGCGAAGTGGATCACAGACTCCACATCCTCTTTGTCAAACACTTCGTTTAACCCTTCTTTGTCACGGATGTCTACCTTATAGAATCTCAGGTCTTTTCCCGTGATCTGCTTTACTCTCTCAAGCGCTTTCTCTGACGCATTATACAGGTTATCAACAACTGCAACGTCATACCCCTCATTTAAAAGTTCGACACATGTATGGCTTCCGATGAATCCGGCGCCTCCGGTTACTAAGATGGACATCTTGTTTTCCTCCTTCACTGATTCTGTGGCCCCCGCCGTACACAGCGGTCTCTTTGTTTCTTTCTGTGCACATTATAGCACGGAGCTTCTGGAAATTCTTTATATTTTTAGTTCATCTTATGGTAAAAATGTTGCACGCTTTCTGTTCTCTCCTATGCCTCTCCCCACAGTTCCTGCGGATACAGCCCCGCGTCTTTTAATGACTGTACAGCCGCTACAACGACCGGCTTATCTTCTTTGTATGTGACGCCGTACCATTTATCCTCTGACTCCAGCACCTTTACCGTCGCCCGTCCTTCCGCGAGAAGCCCGCTCACTACTGCCGGAAGGAAATACTCGCATTTCAGAGGATTCTCTTTGAGCCCTTTCTCAAGGAATGCCGGGAAGCCCGCTTTGATCTCATCCAATATACTGTGTGTGAATCCCCACATATTCATGGACACAAGAGTATCCCCGTCAATCTCTGTCCATGTCTGGCCGCCGTCCTCAGAATATTCGATGCCTCCGTTCCTCTTTTCGATGCGCGTGCGCTCCGTTACGCTGACAAGCTCATTTTCCGCATTCAGCCCGCACACTCCCCTTGCCACATGCCCGTTGTCTGTCACAGTATTTTTCAGCCGGTAGCCGACCATTGTGTAGCGGTATTTCTCATCATCCTCGTGGGTGGTAAGGTAATCATAAATCGTCTGGAACGCATGACGCCCGTAATAATCGTCCGCATTGATGACTGCGAATGGTCCGTCGATCTCATCGGCAGCGCTTAAGACCGCGTGGGCTGTGCCCCACGGCTTCACGCGTCCCTCCGGGATCTCAAATCCTTCCGGGATATTCGTAAGCTCCTGGAAGACATACGCCACTTCCATTACTTTTTCGATCCGCCTGCCGACCGCTTCTTTAAAGTCTGCTTCATTTTCCTTTTTAATAATAAAAACAACCTTCTCAAATCCCGCGCGCTTTGCGTCATAGATCGAGAAGTCCATGATAATATGCCCTTCCCTGTCCACCGGGTCGATCTGTTTCAGACCGCCGTATCTGCTTCCCATACCTGCTGCCATGATGACTAAAACCGGTTTCTCCATTGTATCTGTCCTCCTGAAATCTGATATCCCCGCGGCCGGCGGCTGCCTGTCCGCCTTCCCGCTCATTTTCTGTTCCATTGTATGATAAACAGGCCTGTTTTTCAAGACGTACACTTTTTATTATCGCAGCGTTCTAAACCCCTTATTACATTTTGGTAAAAACCTTAAGTTTTCCCCTGACTGTAAATCTTGTCCGCACCTGATACCTGGAGCGCCGTCAGGCGTCACGCCATGCCGAATTTCACGGCATTATATATATTGATGCCAATGATCACTGCCATCAGGGCGATAAACAGTTTGTTGACCCCTTCTTCGCTGATCTTTTTATTAACCCTGCTGCCAAGTGTCCCGCCAAGTATCCCGCCGACTACCATAGCGGCGAGGTATGCGGCGCTCACCTTCGGGACGCTCCCCGCGGCACAGGTCTGGATCAGGCTTGTGATCTGCGAAAACATGATAATATACAGGGAGCTCAGCGCCGCCTCCTTTGTGCTCATGGAAAAGAAATACGCAAGCACTACCAGGTTAATCGGTCCGCCCCCGATGCCGAGGAAACTGGACATCACTCCCAGCAGGATGCCGATGACAACACAGAGCCAGATCTGCGTATATGTCTTTGTCCGGATCCGGTGCTTATATACCGTGTAGATCAAAGTCCCCAGAGTTACCGCGATCAGGACAAGCGCCTGCGTCATCCCGACCACTGCTTCATTCCCGACTGCCGCTTTGAGAGCCTGGAACATCATCTTCCCAAGCACTCCGCCCACAGCGGCCCCCACTGCCAGTCCGGTGGCGATACGCAGGTCGAGCTTCGCTGCCTTTGAACGTACATTTTTATACACAGACACCACAGACATGGCAAGAACTGTACATCCTGACAGGAAACTGATGGCGCTCACGCTCATGATTCCCGTTGCATCCAGCACAGGCTTAATGATAACTCCTCCTCCGATCCCGCAAATGGATCCCGCAATGGAGGATAAAATACTCACCGTAAAAAAAACTATTACCATAACGTGTCTCCCTCCTTCTTTGTCACTGTGATTCTATCTTACATTATTTTGATCCTTTCCGCCACACACATTTCCCTTCTTTCCGCCTTATCTCCGTAAACTCTTGCTTTTCATCCATATTTGTATTAAGGTGGATACAGAGCGGGCGCCATGACAGCGCTCACACACTATCCAACTCTAAGGAGACAGCACTTATGCATAAAAAACCTAATATCATTCTGATCATGACAGATCAGCTGCGCGGCGACTGCCTGGGCTATGCAGGGCATCCCGATGTAAAAACACCGTATCTGGACACCCTCGCCTCAACAGGCGTCATGTTTGACCGCGCCTACAGCGCGTGCCCCAGCTGCATCGCAGCCCGCGCCGCGCTGCACACGGGCATGGAACAGAGCCATCACGGACGTGTAGGGTACGAGGACGGAGTCCCGTGGAACTATAAGCATACGCTTGCAGGCGAGCTTTCAAAAGCCGGTTATTATACTCAGTGCGTAGGGAAGATGCACGTCCATCCTCTTCGAAATTACCTTGGTTTCCACAATGTAGAGCTGCACGACGGATATCTGCACTCCGCCCGGTATGGCAGCGTTCCCTACCGCGAATCCCAGTTTTACGCGGACGACTATTTCTACTGGCTGAAAGACCAGCTTGGCGTCTCCGCGGATGTGACAGATACCGGGATCGACTGCAACAGCTGGGTCGCCCGTCCCTGGACCCACGAAGAAAAATATCATCCCACCAATTGGGTGACAGACCGGTCGCTGGATTTCCTGAGGCGGCGCGACCCGGGGCAGCCGTTTTTCCTGATGGCGTCATACCTGAGGCCCCATCCGCCTTTTGACGCTCCCCAGCACTATTTTGACCTGTACAGCGGCAAAGAGCTGCGTCCTCCATTCGTCGGTTCCTGGGAAACTGAAGAATACCTGAAAAGAGACGGCAGGATCTTTGACTCCAAAACCGGTCCGTCTGATCCGGAGCTTATGAGACAGGCACAGATTGGCTATTACGCGTGCATCACCCATCTTGACCATCAGATCGGGCGGCTCATCATGGGGCTGATCGAACATGAGATTTACGAAGATACTGTGATCCTCTTTACCTCTGACCACGGGGAAGAGCTGTGTGACCACCGTATGTTCCGCAAATCCCGTCCCTATGAGGGGAGCTGCCGGATCCCCCTGCTCTTCCGGGCAGGCAGCGGCACAGGCATAACCGCAGAGAAGGGACAGCGCTGTCACAGCGTTGCCGAGCTGAGGGATATCATGCCCACCCTCCTTGATATCGCAGGGGCGGAAATCCCTGATTCCGTGGATGGCAAAAGCCTCCTTCCCCTTGCGGCCGACACCGGGCAGACCGTCCGCGGATGGCTCCACGGAGAACACTCCTACGGCGATTTTTCCAACCACTGGATCGTCACGGAGCATGACAAATATATCTGGTATCCGGAAACAGGGCAGGAACAGTACTTTGATCTTTCAGCGGATCCCCACGAACTCACTGACCTTTCAGCTGAACCCAGCTGTCAGGCGCGGATCAGCCGGCTGAGAGGATATCTGATCCAGTCTCTGAAAGACCGGAAAGAAGGCTTTACTGATGGGGAAAAGCTTATCACAGGCCGGCCGTATCCGCCTACCCTGGAAACAGCTTCCATGCTATAGGGCAGGTATATCGGTTCCCACAGTATACCCGGCCACAGCTCAGAAAACGGACTGCCTGAAGTCCGTTTTCTTTTTTTGCGCATAAAAACAGAGCCTCCGCTCCGGCAGATGATCCATCCGCCTTGCAGAGACTCTTTTTCTGATGCTATTTATATTTCCGGTTGTACAGGAATAAAAGCGTCAGTAAACCGACAAGCCCTACCAGCTCCATAGACAGTCCCATGGCACTGATATTTTTCTGTCCCGCAACGATCAGGACGAGGCAGACAATAAACACAACCAACATAATGATATTTCTGATAACATTGCTCATTCTCGTTCCCCTCCTAACCTTTCAGTCCGCCTAAGGTCATACCCTTTGTAAGCTGCTTCTGGACACAGATGTACAGGACGAGAACCGGTATCATAACGATCACAAGACCTGCATACATGATCCCGTAATTGGTAGCTGTCCTCTCCACTGCCATCAGGTTCTTCAGTCCGACAGCCAGAGTATTATGCTCATTCATTACAGTAAATGCTATGATATATTCATTCCAGAATGACAGGAACTGGAACAGGATCACCGTCAGGATACTTGGCTTTGCCATCGGTATCATAATGCTCACCATGGTCTTGAAATATCCGCATCCGTCGATATATGCAGCTTCCTCAAATCCTCTTGGCAGCGTCTTAAAATACCCGCTCAGAAGATAAATAGAGAAAGACAGAGAGCTTGACGCATAAATGAGAGACAGGATAAAGCGGTTATCCAGGAAAAAGTCAACTCCAAGCATCCTGTTCGCCCCGCTGAGCATCAGGAAAATCGGCACTACGATATAGTTGATATTAACAAACAATCCTGCCATAAACGCAATATTCAGGATCTTTTTCCCTTTGAAATCAAACCTGGACAGCGCGTACGCCGCAGGCAGCGCGATCACCAGCAGAAGTATCAGAGCGAGCGCTGTCACGATAACAGAGTTGAGGAAAAATTCTCCCATTTCCGCATCGACAAACGCTGTCACGTAGTTCTGCCACTGGAGCTGTTCCGGGAGAGCCCAGGGATTTGTGCCCTTTCCGATAAACTCTGCATTTCTCTTAAAGCTTGCCATAAAGACCCAGAGCACTGGAACGATTATAGAAACAGTCATTGCAATGAGGGCGATATAGATGATCACTTTAAATATGATCTTGGATACTGTATTCTCCTTTTTCATTCGATCCACATCCTCCCTTCTAAAATTCAAGTACTT
The DNA here is from genome assembly GCA_944376695.1 of uncultured Mediterraneibacter sp. GTDB lineage: Bacteria > Bacillota > Clostridia > Lachnospirales > Lachnospiraceae > Mediterraneibacter. Next base: position 6,513 of record CALWDM010000056.1, read on the forward strand.
CTCTGTCTGTGATCTTATTTACAACAGCCGCAAGCGCAAAGGAGAAAATAAAGACCACGACACCGATTGCCATTCCATATCCGTACACGCTTGATCCGTATGCCTGAGAGTACATGTAGTTCAGGAACACTTCCGAATGCCCGTTCGGTCCTCCGTTCGACATCACCTGTACAAACAGGAAGCTTAAGTTGATCGTACTGATAATATAGAACGTAAGTGTTGTACGGATATTGCTCCAGATCAGAGGCAGGGTTACCTGGAAAAACATCTGAAGCTCCGTAGCCCCGTCGAGGGAAGCCGCTTCATAGAGATCTTCCGGGATCGCCGCCATGCTCGCCATATACATAACCATATAGTAACCGATCGCCTGCCAGATCAGGGCAAAGATGATCGAATACAGTACGATATTCTGGTCTCCCATCCACTGCTGCTTCAAAAATCCCAGGCCGATGGCGTCAAGGAATGTATTCAGCAGACCTGTGCTCGGATTGTAGATAGCGCCGAAAATACCGGCGATAACGACAATACTCAAAATATTGGGAATGTAGAAAATGATACGGAAGAAATTTTTGCCTTTAAACTTGCCGCGGTGCAGAATCGCACCAAACATGATCGCAAAAAAGATCGTGCACAGTGTCACCAGCACAATGATCGCGATCGAGTTCTGCATTGCCTGGAGGAAATTTGTATCCCCCATTAATGTCTTAAAGTTATTGAGTCCTACAAACTCTTTTCTATTTGTGATCCCCCCCATTCGGTACAGAGACATCCTGAACACGTTAATGGTAGGAATAAATATGAAAAGCGTAACCAGTATGGCTGCCGGCGCAATACAGAAAAAGACGAACCGTCCCTGCGACCGTTTTCTATTCATACTGCTCCTCCTTCCTTTTTAAAAACGGTGAGCTGTGACACTCACCGTTTCTTTCAGCATTTAAAATGAATCAATTCCTTTTACTCAAGAGCTCCTGCACACTTCTCCCATACTTCCTCAAGCTGTGACTGCCACTCGTCAACAGTCATGTTGCCTGTGCTGATGGAATCGATAACACCGTATACAGAACCTTTCATGTCAAGTCCTTCGATCGGAGCTGTTGTTGCCCATGTACCTGTTACAGCAACAACATCATCGCCTGTCTGGAAGCTTGTCTTGATAACGCCTTCCGGAAGCTTCTCAGCTGCTCCCTTGACCGGAACAACGATCGGAGCGTCAGACTCCTCGCCTGTCTCAGCATTTGTTGTCTTGTTTGCAAGGCAGAGGTCTACAACTGTGTCTGAGTACATGAACTTAATGAATTCTTTTGCAAGGTCAATGTTCTCAGCGTCTGCCGGTACCCACATCTGCTCTGTGAATGTGTAAACCGCCTGGCTCTCGTCAGCGCTCCACTTCGGAACACCCATTACGCCCCACTCGAAGTCAGCCGGTGTGGAGTTTGCCATCTCGCCTACTACCCAGCTTCCGTTCGGCATGAAGAGCGCATCGCCGTCGATGACAGCCTGCTGATTGATCTTAAATCCGCCGTCTGTGTTCGCGTTGGATACTGTATCAGCAAAGATATTGTCAGAAGATACGAGCTGTGCTACTGTGTCAAGCACTTTTCTTCCTTCCTCAGATGTCCATGTGTTTGCGTCATAGCTGAGCGCTTTGTTGTAAAAATCAATTCCGCCTGCCTGTGCGAGCATCGCATAGATCGTAGCGTCAAAGTATCCTGACTGCGGATATGTAAAGAGTGCGTGTCCGTCAGCCTTCGCCTGCTGTCCGAGTGCGAAGAACTCGTCCCATGTAGTCGGGAGCGCGTACTGTTTGCCCTCTCCTACAAGAGTCGCGTTATACCAGAAACCTGTCTGAGTATAGAAGATCGGAGCCAGATAGATCTTTCCGTCGCCGTACGGCTGAGCCGCTGTTCCGTCGAGGATACCGTCCAGCATCTTGTCAGCGAGTTCGCCCTCAAAGACGTCAGAGATATCTGCCACTGCATTTTCTTTCAGCATTGTCTCTGTAAAACCGCTTTTCTGTCCCAGATTATAATATACAACATCCGGTACATCGCCGTTCTGGATATCTCTTGTAAGCACTGTATCCAGTTCAGAGGAAAGAGTCAGATCCACTTCTGCTCCTGTCTCCTCCTCGAACGCTGCCACGATCTTCTCCCAGATATCAGCGCCGTTACCGCCTTCAAAAGCTGCTACCTTCAGGACGTCGCCGCTGCCGCTGTCGGTTTTTTCTCCATCTGAGTCGTTGCCGCCGCTGCTTCCGCATGCAGCCAGACTCCCGACAGCCATAGCGGATACCATCGTTACAGCCAGAAATCTTTTCAGTAAATCCTTTTTCATATTTTTTACCTCCTTCAATTTACTGCATGTTTTTATTCTATAACACTTCCCGCCTTTTTTCCATATGGATATTGGTTTTTCTTTTATAATTATTGCTATTTTATTTTATTAGCTAAAAAAAGAAGCAGCCTGTACCGCTAATACATCTTATTTTGTAGATAAATGTCAAAAATAATTGTGCACAATATCTAATCTGTATATCGAAAATACTGTTTTATAATTCTTGTCATTGAGGTCTTTTCCCGTTATAATAGAATCAAAATCTGAGCCGCAGACCGGCCGGTCTGCGAAGAGCAAAGCAGCGAAATGAAAGAAACGGCAAGGAGGAAGTTTCCATGAGTCACAGACACTATTCAGTACAGGATACCCATATACCTCAGATAGATATACGGCTTTTATCGATCTCCCTGTGTATAGACGACAAAGACTGGTCAAGTGTTTTTCATACCCATCATTTTACAGAATTATTTTACGTCCTGGACGGAGCGGGCAAATTTCTCCTGCGCGAGGAATCCCTTAAAATCAAAGCGGGAGATCTCCTGATCATCCCGCCCTACCTGGAGCACACGGAACGGTCCGGTCCCAATACCCCGCTGAAATATTATGTGCTGGGCCTGGACGGCATTGCCTTCCATTCTCTGGACAATTCCGGCTCTGTTCAGGCGTTTTCAAACTTTGAGTGCCAGCCTTCCGTGGGCGGTCTGATCGGACAGATCTACCGGGAAGTAAAAACTGAGAGCTACGGTTCTGACATGGTCTTCCAGAATCTGCTGGAAATCCTTGTCGTCATGCTCATCCGGTCACAGCAGCTCATACCAATCCCGATCAGTTCTGCAAGAATGTCAAAAGAATGCGCCGTGATCAAGGAGTATCTGGATGCGAATTATGCCGAACACATTACCCTCGACACACTCACACGCCTGACTCACATGAACAAGTATTACATGGCGCATTCTTTTGCTAAATTTACCGGACTCTCACCCATACAGTACCTGAATCAGCGCCGTATGGAAACCGCCTGCCAGCTCTTAAAGGACACGGATTTCTCGATCTCTGACATCGCGTCCTCGACCGGGTTTTCCTCACAGTCCTATTTCTCGCAGACGTTCCGGAAGTATTACGGCATTACTCCGATCAAATACCGGCAGTCCCACGCGGAGGACTGACCGGTTCCCGGACCGGTCAGATCTCGTACCAGATCATCTCGTTGGCAGCAAGATCCAGGTCAAAGCTGGAGCCGTCGCCCCTGTAAACTGTGGTGCTCTGCGGTTCGTATGTATTATTGACCACACAGTATTTCCCGTTTTTCACATAGGCATGTACTTCCACATTGTAGTTCGTGCTGAACCACTTGTGCAGCTCTTCCTCATCATGGGAAGCCCAGATGATGGAGCGGTACAGGATACGGCTGTTCTCAAAGCTGTAGGGAAGCCCGCTGATATACACGCAGCGCCCGTTACCGAAGCTGCGGACAGCCATCTGCACTTCCTGGCCGCGCTGTACAAGAATCTCTGTCCCGTCAAGCGCATAGATGTTCTTCTTGCCCTCTCCGAAATCAATGTCCTTTGTGCAGTCCGCTTTGATAAAATGATCGTGCTCGTCCCAGTTGTACTTATCTACATTCAGGGTAAACCCTGTCTCTTTCTCCACGCCCATCACAGTCGCAAGCTGGAAGAAATGGCCCTCATACTGGTGCGCAGCCGGCTCTCCGACCCCGATAAACCCGCCGCCGTTGTAGATGAACCTCTTCACAGCAGTGATGATCTTCTCGTCTGTCCAGTTGTCCCCGCCTGTGTAAGCGGTATCCGCATCGCCCACGTTCAGGATCACATCGATGTCGTTCAGGATATCCGGGTTCTCCCTGATATCGTCAAAGCTGATGAACTTCACGTCAAACGGCGCGCCGCTCAGCGCCTCGATGACCCCTGCGTAGGAGTAGTTCTGTTTGTAGTAGATCGCATGGTGCACCATATGGTTCCCCCATGCGCGCATCTTGCCCCAGCAGTTGAGGACTGCGACTTTTTTGATGCAGTACGGAGTCGTGCCTTTGATATTGTCATACAGCGTCCTGAACTCATTGCACACACTCTCAACATAGTCGATGAATTCCGGGAACTGCATCGCAAGCTTCAGGTAACCGCCATATCCGATCCTGTCGATGGGCTTCCTGAGGATCGCCCTTCTCGCTGTCACCCAGTTGATCTTTGCTTCTTTCACCGGATCTCCGCCCTCGTGGAAAGTATCCGGGAAGAAGTACGGAAGGAAGCGCCCCTCTGTATACCTGACTCCTTCGATATCGCTGATCAGTCTGAGAGTCGCTCCGTTTCCCACGCTCCCGACGACTGCGTCCAGTCCGATGGTCTTGAACTCATCCATGAAGGGCTCCATGCCGATCCAGTGGTCGCCCAGGAACATCATCGCCTCTTTGCCGCACTCATGCGTAATGTCTACCATTTCCTTCGCCAGCTTCGCGACCTCTCTTCTCTGGAATGCCTGGAAATCGCGGAATTCCTTAGACGGGATACGGTAGGTATTGTTCATATATCCCTGGTCGATGATAAATTCCGGACGGAACTTATATCCCGCTTCCTTTTCGAACTGCTCCAGGATATACGGGCTCACGGATGCGGAATACCCGTACCAGTCCACATATTTCTCACGGGCAAGCTCGTCAAAGATCAGGGTGAACTGATGGAAAAACGTAGTATAGCGCAGCACATCTACATGCGGATTGTCTTTGATGAATTTCCGCAGGCGCTCCATAGAATATTTATGTGTCTTCGGCTGGCGCACATCGAATGTGATCTGCTTTTCAAAATCTGTCCAGCCGTTTGTCACCGCATTATACATATGTACCGGGTCCCACATGATGTACGCGAGGAAGCTCACTGTATAATCATGGAATTCCTCCGCGTCTGTTATCGTCACATTCCCGCTCTCCGGGTCATAGCTCCACTTTGACACAGGCACGACTTCTCCTGTCGTCCTGTCGATGACTTCCCACCATCTTGTGATATCGTCTCTGTCATTTACTTTGAGCATATCCGGGTACAGATGGTCCATCAGATGGATGGACAGCTCGCTCCCCACCGCCGTATAAAACGGGGTCATGATATACATCTGCTGGATCTCATCCGGGTTCGCCTTTGCCCATTCGTTATCCTTTCTTGTCGTATAATATGTAGAATAGACTTTTGCATCGACTTTTTTCAGTTCTTCCGGATAATCCGTCCCGTCGCAGTCACGGATCGCGTCGGCCCCCCACCGTTTCATCAGTTCCAGTGTCTCCGGCACAACGTCCAGATCTGTCGGTATTGTTACTCTTCCGCTCGTGGTCTCTTTCACAGTCTTTTACCTCCCTGTTTGTTTTATATCTTCATCATATGGCATAATGCCTTTTCCGTCAATTTTCACTTTGCTGTCATTTTTATAATTCTTGCGAAGTTTCACATATCTGACAATAATTCGCACTAATCCGGCCGTGACCTATTCATGCCCCATACCAACTGTACGTTTCCTCATCCGGCGGAAAACATGCAGAAGGCTGCCGGCTGCCGTTTCTCTCCGGCAGCCAGGCAGCCTCCTGCATCCTGTACTTTGTCCGCATCCTCTGCTCCGTCCGCATTCCCTGCTCTATTTCTGGTTTTTGCCTCATCTTCTTACCTGCATAAGGTTTTCCCATGAAATGCCCCAAATCCCGGATAAATGCCTGAGGGACCTAATTCTTCCCCGATCCGGAGGAGCTGGTTGTATTTCGCCACGCGCTCGCTCCTGCTCGGAGCTCCGGTCTTGATCTGGCAGGCGTTCACCGCCACCGCCAGGTCCGCGATAGTCGTATCCTCTGTCTCTCCGGAACGGTGGGAAACCACCGCGGTATATCCCGCCCTGTGAGCCATCTTGATCGCTTCCAGCGTCTCGGACACTGTGCCGATCTGATTTAATTTGATCAGGATGGAATTGCCGCACCCCAGGTCAATGCCTTTTTTCAGGCGTTCCGTATTGGTCACAAACAGATCGTCCCCGACAAGCTGTACTCTGTCCCCCAGCTCCTTTGTCATAATCTGCCATCCTTCCCAGTCTTCCTCGTCCAGGCCGTCTTCAATGGAGCAGATCGGATATTTTTCCACCAGTGACTTCCAATGCCCGACCAGCTCTGCGGATGTAAACTTCTTCCCGGATTTCGGGAGCACGTACTCGCCTTTCTTCCCGCTCTTCCACTCGCTGGACGCCGCGTCCATGGCGAGGACAAAATCTCTGCCCGGTTCATATCCGGCGTCTTTTACCGCCTGGAGGATGTATTGGATGGCTTCTTCATCGCTTCCCAGGTCCGGCGCAAACCCGCCTTCATCCCCCACCGCTGTCGCAAGCCCCTTTGATCTCAGCAGCGCCGCCAGCGCGTGGAATACCTCCGTACACCATCTCAACCCCTCCGCAAAGCTCTCTGCGCCTGCGGGCATGATCATAAATTCCTGCACGTCCACTGTATTCGCCGCATGAGCGCCGCCGTTCAGGATATTCATCATGGGCACCGGAAGGCGGTTCCCATTCACGCCTCCGAGGAAACGGTAAAGCGGAAGATCAAGGGAAACCGCAGCCGCTCTCGCGCATGCGATAGACGCGGCAAGGATGGCATTTGCTCCGAGCCTGGACTTGTCCTTCGTGCCGTCTGCCTGGATCATGGCCTGATCAACCGCATAGATGTCGCCTGCGTCCAGTCCCTGAAGGGCAGCGTTTATTACTGTATTGATATTTTCCACAGCTTTGGAAACCCCTTTTCCTCCGAATCTGTTTTTATCTCCGTCCCGTAATTCCAGAGCTTCAAATTCCCCGGTGGAAGCGCCGCTGGGAGCTGCGCCTCTGGCCGCGGTCCCGTCGGCAAGACGCACCTCTGCCTCCACTGTGGGATTGCCCCTGGAATCAATGATCTCCCGCCCGGTCACCTTTTCGATCTCTAAATAATCCATAGCTTTCTCCGTCCTTTCCATTTGCAGTATGCCTTATGTATTTTCCCCGGAGCTCAGGTTTCTATTCAGAAGAAAATCGGATTGGTCAGTGAATCGATATTTTTCTGTTCCGTCCTGATTTTCCCGTACTACCGGCCTTTTTTTCTGCTCCGCTCTTTGTCTTTGAGCGGCGGCTTTTTTCTGACACTGTACCCGAAACTTCCCAGTTTCTTTCCAAGCCCCAGATATTCGCCATGGGAATACGCCAGGAGTCCTGTTTTGTTCAGCTCAAATTTACCGTTCTCATCCATATACTCCTCATCCACCTGGACAGCAGTCACTTCCGCGAGGAACATATAGTGGCTTCCCAATTCCCGGATATCCGTTACCCTGCACTCGATATTCACCGGAGATTCCGCTATGACAGGAGCATATCCAAGGGACGCTGCCTTTGCCTCTGTCAGCCCGCATTCCTTCCATTTATCCACATCTTTCCCCGACCGCACCCCGCAGTAATCTGTGGCCCGGATCAGCTTCTCCGTAGTCAGGTTGATCACAAACTCGCCGCTCTCCCGGATCATCTGAAAGGAGTGCCTTTCCGGGCGCACGGAGATGTAGACCATCGCCGGGTTGGTGCACACAGTCCCCGTCCACGCTACGGTCAGGATATTTGTATTTCCGCTCTTATCCGCTGTACTGACCATCACCGCCGGCAGCGGATAAAGCATATTCCCTGGTTTCCAAATCTGTTTTCCCATTTTGTTTCCCTCCTGTAAACCATACAGTCTGCCGTACTTTACTGCTGCAGAGAGCCGACCAGCGTAGGCACGAGCTGTTTCTTCCTGGAAACAACTCCCTTCAGCATGATCCCTTCCGTATCTTCCGGCAGGTCGTACGCATTCAGTATCTTTTCTCTTGCCTCCGTCCCGCAGCACAGCAGTTCAGAGGACTCTGTGATAATATTCGTCAGCATGAAAAAGATCATATCCAGGCCATGACTGTGCCGTGCCTTCTCAAGATGCGGCTCCACGATCTCTCTGATCTCTTTTAACTCTTCCCCGCTCATGGAATTCACCTGCCCTACGCCAAAGACTGTATCATTGACTGTAAACTGTTTGAAGTCAAGGAAGCAGATCTCTTCCGCGCTCTTTCCCTTTAAGTTGCTTCCCGCATTGAACATCTCCTGGGCCAGCGTCTCCACTTCCACTCCCGCGATCTTTGCCAGCGCACGGGCTGCCTGCTCATCCAGCGGAGTGCATGTTGGAGACCGGAACATCAGAGTATCCGAAACGATCGCCGAACACAACAGGGCCGCGTGCACCGGCTCCACCAGGATGCATTCTTCCTGATACATCTGATATACGATCGTCGCTGTACATCCCACCGGCTGGTTGCGGAAAAATACCGGCCCCATTGTCTCAATGCTCACTCCCAGCCTGTGATGGTCGATGATCTCCAGCACATCCGCCTCTTCCACACCGTCCACTGCCTGGTTCCTCTCATTGTGGTCCACGAGGATGACCTGTTTTTTCTTTACATTGAGGATACGCCTTCTTGAGAGCAGGCCCACAAATTTCCCTTTATTATCCACCACAGGGAAATCACGGAAACGCTTCCTGGCCATGACCTTCTGCACGTCGTCTACATAATCCTTCATCCGAAAGGTGACCAGATTATCTTTTGTCATAAAATATTTCACGGGAATACTCTGGTTGATATGCTGCGCCGCTGTAAATGTATCGAGGGGCGTGCGGATGATCACAATCTGCTTCTCCTCCGCCTGACGTATGATCTCCTCTGATATGGGCGCGTTCTGGCACACGACCATACAGCTTGCTTCCATATCCACAGCGCACTGCTGCGCATCCTTCCGGTCGCCCATGATGACAAGGTCATCCCTGCTGATAAAGTCAGACATCAGGATCCTGCTGGATGCCGCGATGACAACCTTTCCCTTCAGGAAATAGCCGTGCTCATTCCCAGTCACCACTTCACCGTCCACCGCGCGCGCGATATTCCGGTACTGAGTGCGCGCCTTGGCAAGAATCTTGCTGTCATACACATCCATATAGGTCTTGGCGATATCACCGATCGTGATAACCCCCTCCAGCTTCCCGTTTCTTGTCACAGGAAGGGTATGTATATTGGACTCGCGCATTTTTTCCCAGGCAGTCCTGATCGAAACGCTGCTCTTTAAACCTTCTACTTCCTTAAGCTCCACGTCCTTGATCTGCTCTCTCAGGTCAGACAAAAGCCCCGGCGCCTTTACCCCGAAGCGCTCCAGCACATACTGCGTCTCCTCGTTGAGCTGCCCTGCGCGGCGCGGCTCATGTACCCTGCCCGTGAGCTTCGTCTTAAGCGCTGCATAGCCAATAGCTGAACAGATAGAATCCGTATCCGGGTTTTTATGCCCTACTACATATATTTTTCTTTCTTTTTCCCTTCCCATACATCTTTCTCCTTCTTTCTCTAAGCGCCTCCGCCCATATTCCCGGCAGTGCCTCCGGCCATCATGCAGCGGCACGCCCCCTGCAAAAAGACAGGTCCTGTGTACTGCCTTTTGCTCCTGATTTAAGCTTGCCATCTTTTTACCGGATAGTCAACTGGATTTTTCACATGTCTTACTGTTGCTGTTGTTTTTTGCGCCTTAAATATGGTATACTAGGAGCATTGAAAAATCTATGTAAGTTGAGGTGCAGTACAATGAGCGAAGAAATGAAAGAAACAATGCAGGCAGAGGAAACATCCCGTTCTCAGGCCGGGGAAGCTGCCGGAACAGAAGCAACTGAAACAATGGCTGATTATGAAGAACACTTTGATGACGCCAATCCCTGGAACAGGGTTGCCGAATATATGGAAAAGAAGACTGTACTCCCCGTAAAAGTGGAAGGGGTCGTCAACGGCGGCGTTATCGCGATGGTAGAGGGATTAAGAGGATTCGTCCCTGCATCCAAGCTCTCCCTCTCCTATATCGAAGATCTTGAGACATATCTTCTCAAAGATATCGAAGTGCAGGTCATTGATGTAGATCAGGCAAACAACCGCCTTGTGCTTTCCGCACGCGAGATCCTGAAAGAAAAAGAGCGGAAAGCGCGCGAAGAGCAGATCGCAAACCTGAAGATCGGCGCAGTCCTCGAGGGAACCGTTGAGACGCTCCAGAATTATGGGGCATTCGTCAAGCTCGAAAACGGCCTGTCCGGGCTCGTCCATGTATCACAGATCTCCCAGAAACGGGTGAAAGTGCCGTCAGACGTCCTCAATGTGGGCGACAAAGTAACTGTCAAAGTCATCGGCATCAAAGACGGGAAAGTAAGCCTGAGCATGAAGGCGCTCGCAGAAGTCAGAGAGGAGCCCGAGGAAAAAGTAGTGATCCCGAAGAGCGAGAATATCGGGACCAGTCTGGGGGATCTCTTCAAAAACATCAAGCTGTAAATCTGGATTTGTGGGGGATCCCTCTGTAGAATCAAACATCCGAAAACCGTCGATATAATTTAAGAGGTTTTCGCGGCGGGCGGGGATATGGCTTGGGTTCCGGTTCCGTAATCTGTAGAGTAGGCGGGTGAAAAATTCACCCGCCCCTCATCAAACCGTGCATGAGGTTCTCCCTCACACGGCTTTCCGAC
>CALWDM010000057.1 GCA_944376695.1 uncultured Mediterraneibacter sp.
GAATGATACAGGATATTGAAGAAGAGAGTAAGACTAAATTCAGCATGGATGTGGAATTTAGTTTTTCATTCAAGGAACGAAAACTGACCGACAATTTTTTCTTGACATTCATTTTTTCTTCTGCTATCCTTACGGCATGACAAAGACGTCTGACAACGGAGACGGGACACCCCGATCCGCGGCAGGCGTCTTTTTCTATATAAAAATCTATTCCAGGAGGAACGGGAGGATAGGTTCCTGTGATAATCAAAGTGCAAGCGATCATACGGGAAGAAAAATTTGAACATCCACGTTTAAGCCTGGAATAATCTTGTGCGGACATTCATGTAAAAAGTCCATCTGAGAAACCCCGGATGGACTTTTTATTTCAGGCTGCTGTTCCACAGCCTTTTATCTTATCATGCTTTGCAATTTTATATCGGCCAGTATTGTGTACGCTTACGCGTTCTTCTGAGCGATCGCTGCCTGTGCCGCTGCCAGTCTTGCGATCGGTACACGGAACGGTGAGCAGGATACATAGTCAAGTCCAATGCTGTTGCAGAACTCAACAGAACTCGGATCTCCGCCGTGCTCGCCGCAGATACCTACGTGTAGGTTCGGGTTAACCGGCTTGCCAAGGTCAATGGCCATCTTCATCAGCTTGCCTACGCCTGTCTGATCCAGTTTCGCGAACGGATCGTTCTCGAAGATCTTCGCGTCATAGTAAGCGTCAAGGAACTTACCGGCGTCGTCACGGGAGAATCCGTATGTCATCTGTGTCAGGTCGTTTGTACCGAAGCAGAAGAAGTCAGCCTCTTTTGCGATCTCGTCAGCCGTAAGGGCAGCTCTCGGGATCTCGATCATTGTACCAACTTCATACTCAAGGTCGCTGCCTGCTGCCGCGATCTCAGCGTCTGCTGTCTCAACAACGAAATTCTTCACATATTTCAGCTCTTTGATATCGCCTACGAGCGGGATCATGATCTCCGGTTTTACATTCCAGTCCGGATGCGCTTTCTTCACATTGATTGCCGCGCGGATGACAGCCTTTGTCTGCATCTTGGCGATCTCCGGATATGTGACTGCCAGACGGCATCCACGGTGGCCCATCATCGGGTTGAACTCGTGCAGGCTGTCGATGATCGCTTTGATCTGCTCAACTGTCTTGCCCTGAGCGTCAGCCAGTTTCTTGATGTCCTCTTCCTCTGTCGGAACGAACTCGTGAAGCGGCGGATCAAGGAAACGGATCGTTACCGGGTTGCCCTCAAGAGCCTCGTACAGCTTCTCAAAGTCTCCCTGCTGCTCCGGAAGGATCTTATCAAGAGCTGCCTCTCTCTCTTCCTCTGTCTCAGAGCAGATCATTTCACGGAATGCATCGATCCTGTCGCCCTCGAAGAACATATGCTCTGTACGGCAGAGTCCGATACCCTCAGCCCCCAGCTCGCGTGCTTTCTTCGCGTCAGCCGGTGTATCAGCGTTTGTGCGGACTTTCATTGTTCTGTACTTGTCGGCCCAGCCCATGATGCGTCCGAACTCGCCTGCGATCGTAGCGTCTACTGTCGGGATGATTCCGTCATAAATATTACCTGTAGATCCGTCGATGGAGATCGGGTCTCCCTCGTGGAACTCTTTTCCCGCAAGAGTGAATTTCTTATTTGCCTCATCCATAATGATGTCGCCGCATCCGGATACACAGCATGTACCCATACCGCGCGCGACAACGGCTGCGTGTGACGTCATACCGCCGCGAACTGTCAGGATACCCTGGGCAGATTTCATGCCTGTGATATCTTCCGGTGATGTCTCAAGACGGACGAGAACGACCTTCTCGCCTCTCGCAGCCCACTCTACCGCATCGTCTGCTGTGAAGACGATCTTACCGCATGCAGCTCCCGGTGAAGCGCCGAGCGCCTTCCCGATCGGTGTTGCAGCTTTCAGCGCTGCAGCGTCGAACTGCGGGTGAAGCAGTGTATCAAGGTTACGCGGATCGATCATAGCTACAGCCTCTTCCTCTGTTCTCATGCCCTCGTCAACAAGGTCGCATGCGATCTTCAGAGCAGCCTGAGCTGTTCTCTTACCGTTACGTGTCTGAAGCATGTACAGCTTACCGTGCTCTACAGTAAACTCCATGTCCTGCATATCTCTGTAATGAGTCTCCAGAGTCTTGCATACATCTTTAAACTGAGCGAACGCCTCCGGGAATTTCTGCTCCATCTCGGAAATATGCATCGGTGTACGAACGCCGGCAACAACGTCCTCGCCCTGTGCGTTTGTAAGGAACTCTCCGAAAAGTCCGTTCTCTCCTGTAGCCGGGTCACGGGTAAATGCAACACCTGTACCACAGTCGTCTCCCATATTTCCAAATGCCATCATCTGTACATTGACAGCGGTTCCCCATGAATACGGGATGTCGTTGTCACGACGGTATACGTTCGCTCTCGGGTTATCCCATGAACGGAACACGGCTTTTACAGCGCCCATCAGCTGCTCTTTTGCGTCAGCCGGGAAATCTGCGCCGATCTTCTCTCTGTACTCAGCCTTGAACTGTCCTGCAAGAGTCTTAAGATCCTCTGCTGTAAGCTCTACGTCCTGTGTAACGCCTTTCTTTTCTTTCATCTCGTCGATGAGCTCTTCGAAGTATTTCTTTCCAACTTCCATAACAACGTCAGAGTACATCTGGATGAATCTTCTGTAGCAGTCCCAGGCCCAGCGCGGGTTGCCGGAAGCCTCCGCCAGAGTCTCAACAACTTCCTCGTTCAGGCCCAGGTTGAGGATCGTATCCATCATACCCGGCATGGATGCTCTCGCGCCGGAACGGACAGAAACGAGAAGAGGATTTGTCTTATCTCCAAATTTCTTTCCTGTGATTCCTTCCAGTTTCTCGATGGCTTCCATGATCTGATCCATGATCTCATCGTTGATTTTTCTGCCGTCCTCATAGTACTGAGTACACGCCTCTGTTGTGACTGTGAATCCCTGAGGTACAGGGAGCCCAAGGCTTGTCATCTCTGCAAGGTTGGCGCCTTTTCCACCAAGAAGGTTTCTCATAGTTGCGTTACCTTCTGTGAACATATAAACCCATTTTGTTGCCATGTTCCAATGACCTCCTAATAAAATTTGCAAATATTTCTGCAATAATTCGCATATAATATTCTAATGGTTTTACACACCTGAGTCAAGCGTTTTGTCCGCAAAATCCTTATGATTTATCCGCAAATTATACGCAAAAACCGTCGTCAGAACGTCCAGACGTATTTTCCCCGCTCTCCCACGCCGAAGAAATCGGCAAATGTAAGCCGGAACAGTTTTTTTTCTTTTCCGCTGACGTTAATTTCATTCTTAATAATATACTGCCATATCCCGCTGTTCGAAATATCGCCCTGGAGAAGGATACCGCGCACTTTGCCGTCTCTTAAAATGGCCCGGCGGTAAATGCGCTTATTCTCTTCTGTCAGAACCTCATCCCCCTCTTCCGGAATCAGCGCCCCCAGACAGAGCGTTACAAGACCGAAGAAATTCATCGTATTTTTGGCGCAAAATGTATCCGTGTATTCTGTATCCGCACCAGCGATCTGCTTTACGCCGCACATATTCAGCGCCGCTGTCTTTCCCTGCTTCATGGCATTGGGCCATATCCCCGACAGGCCTGTCACATCGCCTGCCGCATACACATCTTTTACACTCGTCTCCATGCGGGAGGTCACTTCGATCCCCCGGTCTGCCTTAATGCCGCTGTTCTCAAGGAAACCGGCAGACGGACGAACGCCTGCGGCCACGATAATCATGTCGCAGGGAACAGATTCTCCCGAATCCAGTTCCACACTGTGGATTTGGCCATCCGGCCCGCAGACGGCATCCTGTACTCTGCGCCCAAGCCGGAAGGTCACGCCCTCTTTCTCAAAAAGTTCCTGATATGCCTTTGCCCCGTGTTCATCCAGTTGCAGCGGGAGGATCCGTGTCGCCATCTCTACAACGGTTACCTTCTTTCTCCGCTCCAGCAGCCCATACGCTGCGTCCAGTCCCACAAAACCTGCTCCGATAATCAGAATATTCTGCGCTTTTTCTGCCATAGCGTCTATTTTCTGCGCATCAGAGAGATGTCTGAGCCCAAATACGTTCGAGGCCTTTCTCAGATCGCCCACCGGTGGGATCACGCTGTCTGCGCCTGTGGCGATCAGCAGTCTGTTATACGCAATTTCATCGCCTGATTCTAAAAATACGGTTTTCATCTCCGTATCAATCGCTGCGGCCTTCCCGTTCACAACAGAAATGTTATTCTTCTCAAAAAAACCTTCCTCTGTAAAATCCAGTTCCCCGGCAGTCCGCTCATGCGACAGATATTTATGCAGCATGCATCGTGAATGAACCTGCGAATCCGACGATATCATAAGTATCTCGGCATCTTTGTCCTGTTTTCTTATCTCGGCCGCCGCAGTAATCCCCGCGGCTCCGGTACCTATAATTACATGTCTCATCTGTCACACCTCCTCTACATGGATCGCGCCCTTGGGACATGACTTCACACAGTTCGGTTCTCCCCCGTCCTGAGAGCAGAAATCACACTTTATGACTTTTGTGTTTGTAACTCTGTCCGGTTTGAGCACGCCGTACGGACAGTTCATTACGCACATAAAGCAGGACGCGCACCGTTTTTCATCATAAGTCACAAGCCCGCTGTCCGCGTCCTTTTTTAGCGCTCCGCTCATACAGGACATGACGCACTCCGGCTCATCACAGTGACGGCAGAAAACCGGACGGTATGTACCGTCATCCGCCTGGTAGATAAAGTTCCTGCTCTCGTTTTCAGGATCGGTAAGATTCAGGTCATAGACTGTACCCGGCGTTTTTCTGTGGGCCTGCATGCAGGCGACGGAGCAGTTCTTGCAGCCGTCGCATTTTTCATATTCAACGATTATTCTTCTCATGTGTCCGCCCTCCTTATATCTGAAGCGCAGCGCGTTTTTCCAGAATGATCTGCTCCAGTATCTCCGCAGATTGTTTTGCGTCCGGGTTGATAATGACCTGTCCGCCTGTCAGTTCTTTCATATCCTCTGTCAGTACCTTCACAGCGGTGCCGCTTCCTGTGACAAACGGCGGCAGTCCGAGATGGAGCGGGAGCCCGAGAGCCAGACCGAAGCAGCCGTCAGCCAGCGCCTGTTCCTCCAGCCACTGGGCTGCGGAGAGAACGAGCGGAAGCTGCGGAAGATCCACACCGATCGTTTCCGCCAGTTCCGTGGCAACAATCTCAAGACGTCCGATTGCCAGACAGGGGCCGAAGTTTAATACCGGTGGGATGCCAAGCTTCTCACATACAGCCCTCAGTTTCGGTCCGGCGTATTTCGCCGCTTCCGGCGTCATAAGTCCGCAGTTTTCAATGCCGCCTGATGAACATCCCGCCGTCAGGACGATAATATCTCTGGCTATCAGTTCTTTCGTGAGCTCGACTGTCAGCACGTCGTGACCGCCTGCAGTCAGGTTCGAGCAGCCGACTACCCCCGCAACGCCTTTGATATCTCCTGATACGATCAGGTCAACCAGCGGCTTCCAGTTTCCTCCAAGAAACTCTTTCAGCGATCCTTCGCTTACTCCTGTAAGCGTATTGTCATATCCGTGTTCGTCCATCAGACGCAGCTCCACGTGCGGACGGCGCTCTGTGTAAGATTTCACGATCTTATCGATGATTTTCTCCGTCACCTGCTCACGGTTCTCAAAATCAAATTCTTCCAGTTCCGCATTCGCCTTCTTTGCAACGCTGTCAATGCAGAGCTGCTTTATATGGAGACTGTCACAGATCGGCTCGATTCCCGGGAGCGTACAGTTAAACTCGGAGATCACCGCATCGATCGCTCCTGTGGCCAGTATTGCCTCGCTTGTATAGTTATTTCCCGCGTGCCCGTCAAAGATTTCTTCATAGTGCGCTCCCCGGAGCTGAAGGTCCTGTCCCACGCAGGTACAGCCTACCAGCTTGAAACCTTTGGCGCCGGCCGCCTGTGCTTTTTTTACCACATCTTCATCTGTAAGACGTTCCTGAAGATATGTAAACATAGAATGCTGATGCCCTGTGATCATGATATTGATATAATCCGGGTCGATCACACGCAGGCCAACAGGCGCCATCCGAATCTCAGGCTCCCCAAGCACGACGTCGTTTAACAGATTTGTAAGGGTCAGCCCGTATATCCCGGTGGAAATGCCGAGCTTTAAGCAGTCTTTAAGCATGTCTACAGGATCGGAATTCAGGTTGGTGGAGCACTTTACCACGCCATGACAGACTTCGGATTTCGCCCCGCCGGGAAGAATGCCAAGTTTCTCCCAGTTTTCATATCGGGGAGCGTACGCCAGTTTCTTCACCAGTTTCATCTTTTCATGTTCGGGAAGATAAAGATCTGTAAGGACCGCGTCAGCCACCTTCTCTGCCCTCAGATGGACGTCCTGCTCTTCAATCCCAAATGTCTCCGCCAGGCGGTTCAGCGTATTCACCCCTTTGATCTTACCCTTTCTCCGAGCCACATCCATTACATTGCGAGCGGTGTTTTCCACAACATGGATATAACATCCTGAGCCGGAAGCCACGGCCCTTAAAAAGTTTCTTGCCACAATCGTATCGGCAGTTGCTCCACAGATCCCTCTCGGAGACTCAGGAGTGATCCGGCACGGCCCGTTTGAACAGAGCCTGCAGCAGACTCCCTGAAGACCGAAGCCACACTTTGTGCTCTGTCCCTCTACCCTGTGGTGGGATGTTTCAAATGGAAGATCTTTAATAAAGCCCTCCAGCGGCTTGTCCGCGCTTTCACATGTTGCGCACCCATAACACTGATTCATTAGTAATACCTCCTGTTTATAATGGTTTTTTGATTGCAGGACTAAATTTGACTAATTTAGTCCACTTTCAAGGTAAAAAATACTGCTTTCTGATTTCTCTTTTTATCCCTCCAGGATATCATAAAGTGATTTTTCCCGGAGAAGGTCCTCCACCGTATGCTGTATGCCGAGAAGTTCGGCATGCACTTTGCAGTGTTTTGATCCGCTGTTCTGATTACAGAAATGATGGATACATTCGATCACGGAAAAATCCGGTTCAACCGCCATGATCACATCGTACAGCGTCAGTTCTCTGGTGCTCCCTGCAAGACAAAATCCGCCTCCCGCTCCCCGGACAGCCTCAACAATACCGGCCCGGCCGAGTTTTTTCATTATCTTGTAGCAGAATGGTTTCGGAAGTCCCTCTGCGTCGCATATCTCCTGTACAGTTTTCTTCTCTGAGTTTTTTAATGCTCTTACGATGCGGATCGCATAATCACTTTCTTTTGTAAACAGCATTCCATCACCTTCTTTGTTAAAATTATATCTATCTTGACTTTTCTTGTCAACTTTTTACAGAAAAATATAAGAAAAACCTTCGACACAGCGCTTGTCAAAAAACAAAAAGAGAACGGAATCTTTCCATTCTCTTTTCTGATCTCCGGTGTCAACGGCTCTGGCTGTTTCCCGGGAGCCTGCCGGCTTCTGATTCTCCTGCTCCTCCGGCACGGGGCGCTGTGCCGCTCCGCAAGTATTGACAAAGAGGAAACACGTAAAATACCGGACGTCTCTGCAAGGTCACATCCTCAGAAATGCGCGGTATCCTTTCACAGCCTCATAGACATCTGCCTTGCTGGTTACCTCATAGGGAGCGTGCATATTTAAGACAGCCACCCCGCTGTCGATCACTTCCATTCCGTAATTCGCCATGATATACGCGATCGTTCCGCCTCCGCCCAGATCCACACGTCCGAGTTCTGCAAACTGATACGCGACTTTCGCGTCATCCATCGCTTTTCTGAGAGCGGCGATGTATTCTGCATTTGCGTCATTGGAACCGGATTTGCCGCGGCTTCCCGTAAATTTGTTAAAGGTGACGCCGTTCGCAAAAAACGCTGAACTGCGTTTTTCAAAGGCCTCCGCGTACATCGGGTCGTAAGCGGCGCTCACATCCGAGGAAAGCATCCTGGAGTTTGTCAGCGCCCTTCTCACTTTCAGTTCGGATTCTCCTTCCGTCATGGCGATAAGTTCTGCCACCGTATTTTCAAAAAAGCGGGAATGCATACCCGTGGCCCCCACACTTCCGATTTCTTCTTTATCCACAAGAAGGCAGCAGCCTGTTTTCTCTGCAGCGTCAACCTCCAGCATGGCGAACAGAGATGTAAACGCGCACACTCTGTCATCCTGACCGTATGAGAGTATCATACTCCTGTCAAATCCGCAGTCCCGCGCTTTTCCGGCAGGAACGATCTCCAGCTCGGCTGAGGAGAAGTCTTCTTCCTCCATGCCGTACTTTTCTTTTAAAAGAGCGAGTACATTTTCCTTTACAGTCTCTTTCTGTTCCTGCCCTTCTATCACGGAGTCCAGAGGGCGGTTGCCGACAAGCAGGTCTAATTTCTCTCCCTCGATCACTTTTGAGGCTTTCTTTTCAAGTTGTTCCTGGGCCAGATGCACCAGAAGATCCGTGATCACGAACACCGGGTCGCTCTCGTCTTCGCCGATGCTCACCTCTGTCACTGTGCCGTCCTTTTTCACAACCACTCCGTGCAGGGAAAGAGGCTGGGCCACCCACTGATATTTTTTGATTCCTCCGTAATAATGGGTATCAAGATAGGAAAAACCCTCATTTTCGTAAAGCGGATTCTGTTTTACATCAATACGGGGGGAGTCGATGTGCGCGCCCAGGATATTCATGCCTGCTGAGACAGGTTCTCTCCCGATGCGGAAGAGCGCCAGCATTTTATCCATATTTACTGCGTAAACTTTATCTCCCTCGTTTAACGCCTGGCCGGATGCCTGTACTTCTGCCAGGCTGCGGTATCCCGCCTCCCGCGCCATACGAACGCTTAATTTTACACACTCGCGTTCGGTTTTCCCGGCATCAAGACAGGATTTGTACCTTTCCGCGATGTCCTGCAGCTCCTGTAACTGATTTTCACTGTAAGTTGTCCAGATATTCTGTTTCATACCGTTTCCTTTCCTTTCTCCGGGGATACAGAAAAATCTGATTCTACTGTGCCCCGAACAATTACCACTCAAACTTCTTTTCAAAATATGATTTTAAATCTTCTATCTTGATTCTCTCCTGCTCCATAGTATCTCTGTCGCGTACAGTTACCGCTCCGTCCTCCTCAGAATCAAAATCATAAGTCACGCAGAACGGCGTTCCGATCTCATCCTGACGGCGGTAGCGCTTGCCGATATTTCCGCGGTCGTCAAACTCGCAGTTGTAATACTTGCACAGTTCTGTATATATCTTCTCAGCGCCCTCGTTCAGCTTCTTGGAGAGCGGCAGCACACCAATCTTCACCGGAGCCAGCGCCGGATGGAAATGAAGCACTGTACGCATATCTGGTTTTTCCTCTGTGCCGATATTCTCCTCATCATAGGCGCTGCAAAGGAATGCCAACACCATGCGGTCAGCGCCGAGAGACGGCTCGATCACGTACGGGATGTATTTTTCTTTCGCTTCATCATCAAAATACGTCAGATCCTGTCCGGATACATTCTGATGCTGTGTCAGGTCATAATCTGTGCGGTCCGCGATACCCCACAGCTCACCCCATCCGAACGGGAAGAGAAATTCCACGTCCGTAGTCGCCTTGCTGTAGAAAGAAAGCTCCTCTTTATCGTGGTCGCGGTAGCGCACCTCATCGTCTTTAAGTCCGAGGGAGGACAGCCAGTTCAGGCAGAAGCTTTTCCAGTAATCAAACCACTCAAGGTCTGTATCCGGCTTGCAGAAGAACTCCAGCTCCATCTGCTCGAACTCTCTTGTACGGAATGTAAAGTTACCCGGCGTGATCTCGTTTCGGAAGGATTTTCCGATCTGCGCAATACCGAACGGCAGCTTCTTCCTGGAAGTACGCTGTACGTTCTTAAAGTTCACGAAGATTCCCTGTGCAGTCTCCGGCCTTAAATATACCGTGTTCTTCGCGTCCTCTGTCACGCCCTGGAATGTCTTGAACATCAGGTTGAACTGACGGATATCCGTAAAATTATGCCTGCCGCAGGTCGGGCACGGGATCTGATGCTCCTCAATAAACGCTGTCATCTGCTCCTGTGACCATCCGTCCACAGATCCGTCCGGCGCAATGCCCTTTTCCTCGCAGTAATCCTCGATCAGTTTATCCGCGCGGAAACGCTCATGGCACTCTTTACAGTCCATCAGCGGATCGCTGAAGCCGCCCAGATGTCCGGAAGCCACCCATGTCTGCGGATTCATCAGGATCGCGCAGTCCACTCCTACATTATAAGGATTTTCCTGCACGAATTTCTTCCACCATGCTCTCTTTACGTTATTTTTCAGCTCCACGCCGAGATTGCCGTAATCCCATGTGTTTGCGAGCCCTCCGTAGATCTCGGAACCCGGATATACGAATCCGCGGGACTTGGCGAGAGCTACGATCTTATCCATTGTCTTTTCAGCCATAGTTATGTTCCTCACATTCTTTTTTCAATCGGTACTTATTATAACGGGTAGGGACGCTTTTGTAAACCTGCATCGGGCAGAATCCACAATGGTCCGGTTCCTGTTCTTTTATATCAGAGCAGCGTCTCCAGTATCTCCAGAGACTTAAATCTTTTATTCACATAAATTTCCATCAGCCTTCCCATCACTCGTCCCATCTCGTCCAGCACTTTATCCGTCACTGTAAATGTATATAGCTTCTCTATACTTATGGATTCTATATATTGCATGCTATATATAGTTGAGTTATCCAGAATCATTCCGTCGATCACATCCCTGTCACACTCGCTGCACACCATCCCGCCTTTCGCGGCGCTGAACACAGCCGGCCGGTCCTTATTCCCGCAGGTGATGCACTGGAACACCTGGGGGCCCTGCCCGTTGATGGTCAGCGCCTTCAGTTCAAATATGTAGCGGATGAGCCTGTTCGGAATATGGGGATTGATCAGGGCCCGCATGGTCTGGTACAGGAGCTTTAACATCTCCCGCTCATCGTTAAATTCTTTCGTATAATAATCAGCAAACTCAAGAAAATAGAACCCGTAATACGCGCCCGCCATATCCCCTCGGAGTTCCGCAAAATAATTGGAAATATCAGCAGACTGGATGGTATAGGAGGAACGCCCTTCATACATGGTGAATGTCCCAAAAGAAAACGGATTCACCGCGCCCACCAGCGGGCTGTTCGGGCGCCTGGATCCTTTTGCAAACGCTGATATCTTGCCCTGTTCTTTTGTCAGTATGACCACCCTGCGGTCATATTCCCCCACCGGCATGGTGGAGAGCACCATGCCTGTCAGTATGATCTGGTTCACGCGATTCCTTTCTGCCGTATTCTCTTTCCCCTACCGCCTGTACATCCGGCTGTGAGACTGTTCTGGTTCATACGGCTCATACGGCTGCTTTTCTGCTTGTTCCATCCTGTTTCTGTTATGCCGCGGTCCGTCCTCTGTGTCATCTGTCCCGCTGTTTTTGTAATTCAGATAATCATCTATCTTCCCGCTCATCATAAACTGCTTCCAATATGTGTCCTTCATCAGCTCACCTCGTCTTATGTGATCCCACATTCTCAGTTTCTTTTTGTCAAGATTCTCTTCGAAGGTGGTTATATAGATTAGGTTCTCCGATCCATCGGACACTATACTGTATAAAAAATACCATATTATTTTACCCGAAAATGCCTTGACAGACAACATCTTCCCCTAAATTTTCCGGATCACAAAGAACAGTTCATCCAAACTGTTACGATCAAAGAATAATAGTTATGACATCTGTATACCACTGTTATATAGACACTTTATATATCTTTGACCACCCCGGCAGGCACAAAGTATTTATAAAAGTATTAATGATAAGTCTTTATTAAGAGGAGTTTGTTTTCGATGAGCAAGAATAAATATCTGCCGCTCACGGAAACCACATTTTACATATTGACGGCACTGATGGTTCCCGGACACGGATATGAAGTCATGCAGGAGGTGTAATATCTCAGTTCCGGGAAGGTCCGGGCCGCCGGAACGATGTACGGGGCTCTCGGGAATCTCCGGTCACAAGGACTCACTGCGCCTGTCCCCGGGCCAGACAAAAGGCGCAAACTGTACCAGACGACCCCTTTAGGCCGGGAAGTCCTCCATTCAGAAGAAGCGCGTCTGAGATATCTCGCGGGTGTTGCCGACAGGCTGAAACTGTAACACATAAGACATAATATTTTTATACTGTTTCAAGAGTTAATATGTAAAGGATGGTTTCAGCCACCTAATACATATAACTGCGACTCATTTGTGGTGAATTGAAAAGCAGTTGCAGGAAAGGAGCAAAAATCGTATAACCGCTAAATCCAACACAGAAAGGAGCTGTTGCTTTATGAAATCCCTGTTTGAACAGATGGGCGGCACTTCCCGTCGGGAGGACGATTACCTCATTCCGAATCTTGTCCTGCCGGACACCGGAGACAATCAGATCGGCTAATACGGGCGTATGCAATGCCGTAATCCGAAAGAACACCGCTTTACACTAACCTGCTGACATCAGGCAATTTGCGCTTTCATTTAGCGGAAATTGATCAAACCTGCGATGAGCGTATGAAAATCATCGTATCTGATATGGCAAAGCATGAAGGCGTAACCGAAGCGCTGAAAGCAGCCGATGGAGTGGGTGCGCCGCATGAACAGCATTCGCAACCGCGCAGAGGAAATTGTTCTGACTGAACTTGTATATGCTTAATAAAAAAGTGCGCTGTCTAAGCAATTGATGTTGCATTGAATTGACAGCGGACTTTTCTGCATTTTAGAGGAATCAATAATTTTTTAAAATGTTGTAATACAGATGTTCGAGCGTACTCTCCCGCTTGTCTTTTTTTAATTCGCACTCCCATATTATAAGTATATTCCAGCCAAGATTTGATAATTTTTCGTAAATAATTTGGTCACGTGCAATATTGTTGCTTATCTTGTTTTTCTAGTATTCTGTATTTGATTTTGGCATTACAAAATATTTGCAATTTTGATGTCCGTGCCAAAAGCAACCATTGACAAAAATAATTGTATTGTATTTAGGAAGCACAATATCAGGTTTGCCCGGAAGAGTTTTTACATTTTTTCTATACCTCAATCCTTTTGAAAAAAGATATTTACGCACCATATCTTCCGGTTTTGTATCTACACTTCTAATTTTAGACATATTATAACTTCGTACTTCTTTTGAATGATTATCCATAATATTTCATCTCTATAATTTATATCTGAACAAAATGTTGACATTATACTGCCATAAAATCTTATTTTTGATCAGGCTTTGTGTCAGCAACTAAACGGTCAAAATCACTCTGATACAAACGGTCTTGGATAATCCGGTACTGCTCAAATTCACTTTCTGCAAAGGCTTTAGCAATTGCGGCAGTAACCTTTCCCTTGTCCTGCAAAATTTCAGCATTATTGAATTGCAGAAACGCATCCAGCTTAGAAGCCCAATCCGCCATTGTCATGGGGATATGCCGTCTGGCCTGCCTTGTGGCATAGTCCAGATACATCGTGACAATCTCGTTTAGCTCCTGCATCTCATCAACGGACAAGTAGTTTTTTGCGATAGAAACATCGGCTTTTACGATCTTTCCATTGGGAGCGTTGAGCCATGAAGTCAATCCCATATGTTCCTTTGTGTGGTCAGCCCTTGCCACAATAACCTCCGCTGCGGTATTTCCGTGAACGGCATAATGCATCTTATTCTGTACCGTCGCAAAAAAATCCTTCGTAATCTGACTGTCAACGGAGTAATCAACGGCAGTGGCATAAATATCCGTGATTTTCTGGTAGAAACGGCGCTCGCTGGCCCTGATTTCCTGTATTTCGGAAATCAGATGGTCAAAATAATCCTCGTCGAAGATCTGACCGTTGATCAGCCTGCTTTTATCCAAGACATATCCCTGCTTTGCAAAGGTGTCCAGCACCTTTGTTGCCCATTGCCGGAATTGTGTTGCCCTTCCGGAGTTAACACGGTAGCCGACGGCGATAATCGCGGACAGCGAATAGAATTTATATTGATAGGTTTTCCCATTATCCGCAACTTGTGCAAAATTTGCACAAGTTGCATCTTCGGACAATTCACCGCTTTCATAAATATTTTTAAGGTGCTTTGTAACAACGCTTCTGTCCACATCAAAAAGCTGACCGATTGCCTTTTGCGTCAGCCATACATCGTGATCCTGCACACGGACTTCAATGCCGTCCTCGTGAGCGTCCTTTGTAAATACAAGGAAGTCCACCGTGCTGTTGCGGATTTGCAGTTTGTTGTTTTTCTTTTCAGCCATTGTATATCACCATCCCATCAATTATCTTCCGATTTTGTTTTCTTTGCCCTGCTCTTATAAACATTGTGCTTATTCTTGCACTGCGGGCTGCAAAACACAGCGCTCGGCCTGCTTGCGACAAAGGCTTTTGTGCAGTGCCTGCAAAGGCGGATCGGATTTTTGCTGTCGGTCAGCATAAAGCTGAACATCATTTGCACTCCCCAAAGCAGAGAGTGAAAATCCCAGATAATAGTCGGCTTATCCAGCAGTGCGATATGATAGCTGAGCGCATTGCCGCCAAAAGCCGCCATGCTCTGCTGCATCAGACGGCGGGTATCCTCGCTTAATGTGCCGTAATCTTCATAATAAAGCATACTGTTGACATAGGTAAACGCCCAGTCGATGAACTGCTGCTTCATCCAGTCGTAGCGTTCCGCATATTCCCGCTGAAAGCTCATATTGACAGCCATCGGCCTGTCCGTCATGGTCATCGCCAGCGCCATCATCACACGGTCATTTTCGACATTCCACATGGATTCGATTCCATGCTTAATCACATCCAGCTTGTCAAAGGGAAAGAAAAGTACCAGATATTTTTCGGTGGACATCGTTTCCGCTTTTATAAAATGGTTTTTCGGCAGGTACACCGCTTCATATTCCATAAAATCCGGCGTGGTGGGCAGTGCGGTCATCAGGCCGAACAGCCCGTACTTCACAGCAAACTGGCGGATAGCAGTCTGGATTTCCGTATCCGGTCTCCTTGCCATTCCCATGCGCCCGATGTCAATGGCGTCCAGTACGATCTGCCCGTATTCCGCCAGAGGGTTGTAGATGCCCGGCTGCGCTGCTTTTGTGGGTGCAAGATACAGAGTCCCGTCCTCTGCTGATTTCCATTCATATTCGCTGTACCGCACCCATTGGGAGCTGGTGCGTTCAAAAAGGTTATTCATTTTCTCACCCCTGTTTCCAATCGCCAATGCCGTACTTGGATAAAAGCTTTTTTGCCAGTTCCATGCCGCTTTCCGTAATATATACCGACTTGGAACGGGACGGATGATTTCCTTGCCGGATATAGTCCGCATCATCCAGTTCGTTTAGTATATCAAAATCATAGCCTTTCCACGCATAAAAATCGGCTGCCTCGTGAAACTTCTCTCCCTGTGCAAATCTGGAGAGATATAACATCATCAGCGTTAATTCCCTCATTGCTTCTTCTGCTTTTATATTTCCCATATTAGTCTAAGCCTCTCTTAATATTGTAACCCAAATAACTCAAATTTATATTATTTATTATACTGCTTCTTCGTTCCGTTATCAACCGCCATTCTGCGCTCTCTTAAAAATTCTTTTTCCAGCAAGGTCATCGGCTGCTGCTTTTCCACCTTGTCCTTCAGGGCGGCAAGCAGCTTTTTTCGTATCTTTTTGAACATCGTGCCACGCACCTTGCGGATATTCCGGTCGCTTTGCCCCCGTATTTTGGCGATCCGTGTGGAACTGAACAGCCGGACGGCGCAGAGGAACAGCAATTCCTTGTGTTCCTTATTCAATTCCAAAAGAATCTGTGACAGTTCTTCCTCCGCCGCAAGCTCATGTATGTCATAGGGACAGCAGAAAATCACATCAAGAAAATCCCCTTTGCGGAGCTGCTTTTCCAGCACACCGTTTAATGTGTCCGGGAAAAAGAGTCCATTCACTGACGCACCGTATTCCAGCGGAAGATCGTCCCCGCTACGGCTGAGCTCGTGATAGTGTTCCCTGCGCTCCAGGTTAGCGTCCAGCCTGTCCCGCCATGCAATGACATTTTCAAAATCCTTTTGCGTTCTGGCAGCGTCCTCCAGACGGGCAAGGGCTTCCGCCTGCAATTCCCGCCTGAGTTTCTTCCGTTCCGGCTCTTTCTCTTCGGTATCTTCCTCAAAGGGATGTTCTGCGGCATCGGTTTCCAGATCTTCAATGAGACGCTGCTCTTTTGCAAGCTGCCTCTGGGCCTGCTCGGATAAACCGGCTTGCTCAATATCACTTTCGTTTTCATAATCATCTTCAAACACCGCAGAAACCTCCCTTCAGAAATATTTTTCAAAATTTCTTTGATTTTGCGAAAAAACAGTTCCGCTAACCACCCTGTATTTCTCCTATTAGTGAGAAAGTAATCTATTTTTCTTGTTTTAGATTACTTCTAGCAGTAAGAAAGGAGGAATGACCGATGCCAAGCCAAAACCGTGAACTGACAGGCCGGGAAAAGCAGCGGCTAAAAAAGCTGATTACTTCCCTGTGCGCCAACTACGACAAGGAATATGGATGTCTGCCGCTGGACTGTGAATGCCCCATGTTCGGTATCTGCTACACAAACAGCGCCCTGTGCCGGTATTTCCGCAGCGCAGTGCTGCCGACCGACGCAAAGCTGCAAGCTGTGTTTCGCAGTGAGCCGACGCCATTAACGGCTTGCGGGCAGTGCGGCAAACCGTTCCCGGCTGACGGGAAACGGATGTACTGTTCGCAGCGCTGTGCCGAAGAAGCCCGGCGCAGGCAGACCGCCGCACGGGTACGGAAATACCGGGAGAAAAAACAACAGCAGATGTAACGCTTTTGCCCTCGGAAAGCCTTACGGCACAAGGCTTTTCCGGGGGCATTTCTGCACCGGCAGGGTGTTTATCCCTTATGTTCGCTTTCAGCCGCATAAATGGTTACACCATACCGGAACCAACCACATTATACAAAAATTTTATGAATTTTTCAACAG
>CALWDM010000058.1 GCA_944376695.1 uncultured Mediterraneibacter sp.
TTCTGGTACTTTAAGTAATGCTACGGCTTTGCCTGTTCCCCCATCCCAGATGGGGGATTAAAAGACTTTTTCATTCAATAATCTTCATTAAATTGCGGCGCAACGGCGCTTTTTCATTTGTGAAAATTTTCTGGATACAGTTTTCCAGAGTTATTGTCCTTTTGGGATTGTCCTTATAATAAATACTTGCTTCTCCAGATCTTTTGATGAGATATGCTTTCAGCATCAGTTCCCATGCATTGCATATAAAAAAGCTGAAACCTTCTACACGGTACTTAATTGTCGGTTTGTTATATATCTCAATAGCGACCGCAAATGCTTCTTTTGATTTTTCAATCAGTTTATCCGATATTGTCACGCACTCCGTCCTCCATCATCATATAAATACTCATTTAGCTCCAGGACAATATTTTCCAGTCTATTTTGAAAAACTTTATTAATTTTTTCAAATCCCCCGTGATTTCTAAATCTTCCATCCTCATCAAATACTGATATATTTAATACAGATTCCTCCATGAGATACTTTTCCATTCTGGAAAGCCAATTCAGTTCCTGGCGAGAAAAATGATGCGCCTTTTTCAATCTGTCTACGGCTCTTCGTATTCTTGCCTCATGACTAATCAGCGGCGACCCTATCGCATATCTTCTAATCAAACTGATCATATCTGCAGCAGCTTCTTCGTTTGTCATCTCTGAAACAGCTGTATTCAATTTCTGCTGTGTAAACCCTTCTCTGTCCAGCGTCAAACGCAGCGAATTCAAACTTGCCCGCGTAAGTTCTTTCGGTCTCGTACAGACGATATTCAAAGCTGCAATCTCATTAAGATTGGTCTTTATATAACTGGAAAATGCCTCCAGATAATCCTCTGGTCCGCTGCTGATGCCAAATCCTCTCTCATGAGCAAGCAGTTCATCTTTTTCATCCGATATCACAACCCGCCGCAAACCATTTGCTTTCCTTTCCTGCAGCATACGGAATGTCTCGTAATACTGCAGTATCCTCTTTTTCGCTTCTCCCGGCTTCTTTCGTTCCAACTCCTCACTAAACTGAGTCGGATCCATGCCATCGGTCATATCAATAAAATGCTCCATTGTTTTACTATCCATATTTCTTTTTCTTCGCTGGAGCTTTGCTATAATCTGATCAATCTGGTTCTCTATCTGCTTGTCTTCCTGCATTATTTCAAGCCCGTCGAGAAGCTGTGTAAATGTAGCCGTTGGGTTTACCACCACAGGCTTCATCGTGTTCACAGGCTCCAGTGCTTCATACACTCCGACCGGATCATAAATTTCAAAATGCGTCTTATGTATCTTTGGGCAGAGACGGGTTGCCCGTCCCAGCATCTGTTCAAACAGAATACGTGATTTTACACGCCGCATGAAAACAAGTGTTGTTATTTCCGGCACATCAATTCCTGTTGTCAGAAGATCCACTGTAACTGCGATGCTTGGATATGCTTCGTTTTTAAAGCGTTTGACAGCTTCCAGGACTTTCTTTTTGTTTCCGCCGCCTATGCTTCCCGTAATCTTCATAATCGCATTATTATCGACTTCTGTCTCCCCATATATTTCCTTCAAAATTTTAACAATCATATCGGCATGCTGATCATTCACAGCATAAATAAGGGTTTTCCCCTGTTCCTTTGGCGCCTCGGGATCTATATCCCGGGCGATTTCTTCAAGCACCGTTCTGTTAAAATCCTCTGTAATAACTTTCCTGTTAAAACTGTCAATCTCAAAATCAAGCTCATCGTCCAGAAGTTCACTGTTTGTAATTTCTCTCGTTACCGGATCATAAATTGTAACAGTATCACCGCTTCGATAATGGATCCCTTCTTTTCCGAGCCGCGTTACTAATTTGTGCGGCGCATCATGATCGACCAGATATCCTTCTATAACTGCCTCACGATATGTATAATTAAACACCAGAGGACCAAAGATCATAGTCGTCTGTAATGCCGGAGTCGCTGTCAATCCAATCTTAACTGCATCAAAATATTCAATTACTGTCCGATACTTACTCTGATAATCTTTCTGATCACGATAAAGCAGCTCATCATCACCCATATCTTTGTCGAGTATATATCCCCTGTGAGCCTCATCAGCGTATTGTCAATAAGGACAATAGAATATTTGAAAATATTTTACTTACTTGCTGAATCCTTTTCTCTTGCGTCAATGATAATGATCTCAGGAGTTTTCTTTCCATGTGCTATATTTTCTGTATGCAGTTTCTGTATGGATTTTACTCTTCCTGGATTTCCCAAATCAATCAAGACATATATCATTTTATCTGTATTCTCCGCTTTTCCATATTCCTCAATTTGATCTTCATAACCATGAAGATAATCTGGATTAGTTGAAAGCTTTACTTCAACGATAGTAATATCCTGTCCACGACTAATTTTAAAATCTACTGGTCCTCTTCCCTCATCCGGTTCACAACTTATATCCAAGTTATTTGCCTTAATATAGCATTGACCAGAAAGATGTATGACTCTCTGAGTTATCTTTTCTCGATTTCTGCTATTTGCTTCCTGAATAACATACCAGCCTTTATTATTTTCAACCCAACTTCTAAAATAGGATAAGATTTCTTTTGATGCACTTAGACTATCTATGGACTCTTTTTCAATAAATGATTCCCATCCTAAATTTAATTTTATAATGCTTCTGCAAATTCTTTCTAACAAATAGTCTATTTGATTTTCCGGATTATACTCCGATAGTTCTTCTTTATCATAATCCTCAAGTATTTGTTTACATAGGTCGGGTTTTTTAAACATTTCCTCCCTTAAATAGTACTTCCTATTTGAAACAGACCATTGTCTCCATTCTTCCGCAACCCTCTGATTCATCAAGGCTCTAATAGTATTATTTTCCGAAACCACATCGTCTATATCTTCCCATGATTTTGCCACGGGAAGTTTATGAAGAATTTCAATAGGTACAAGCAACACCTCACATTTTTTGTATGGATTAAGCAAATACCCATCTTCAAAGTCCATATCTGGATAATTATCCTTATTAACACCAATTTCCCTAAATATTCTTATAGTATAATTACAAATATCCGGAAGGATAAGAGTTGCAATCATATCACTTAACCGATCCGGTCCTACATTATCCTGGAATAATGGGAGTAGCTGAAAAAATTCAGGATCATCCACCCCTGCTTTCACAATGTCATATGCAGTATCAATTACTTGTTTAGATAAAATAGGACCAAAAGCTGATCCACTCTCTCCTTCCGAAAAGCCAAGACCTATTGCATTTACTTTTCCTTTTTCTGAAAAGTCAAACATTTTTAATGCCTGGCGATAAAATAAATCCCTGTTATTTTTTTTAGAAGCTTTATCTAATAACTTAATTATCTTTCTAAAAAAAGCATTGATTTTTTCATATGATCCAAGGAACTCCGGCGTGTTCACTTTTTTCAATCTTTGAATATTTATAAAGAAATGACTATCTGTCTCCATAATTGGATCAAATATTCCGTGTTCATCGAAATACTCACCTATCTCTAAATAATCCGATAAAAACATCTATAAATCCTCCATTTTCTTTACGCTGCGCTAAGTAAAATTATTATAATCAATCATACCATACCCTTCAGATTTGATCACCTGTTTTTGTATCTCATACATAAGAAAAAAATTTAAAAGAACCGGTCAGCCATCACAGCCAACCGGTTTTTCTGTCTATCATTTATTTCTTTAACAGTTCCCCTACTTCATCCGAAAACTTCCACCGTATCTCCACATGTCTCGGATCATACACCATCACCTTCTCAATCAGCGCATCCACAATTTTCTGGTCAAGTTCCGCCGCGCCGTAAAAGCGTTCCGCCGTCTCCAACGTCGCCCTCGTTTCTTCATCCTGAACCAGTTCCGTCTCCTGCAACTTTGCATCCAACTCAGTGATTTTTACATCCAGCCGCTCCACTTCCTTTGTCAGCTCAGTGCGTCTTTTCTGGTAAACCGCCTTATCCAGGTTCCCAGCCAGGAATTGATCCATATTGACGAAACGCTCTGCCTCGCATTTTTCCTTATCCTTCTGAAGGTCCGCCAATTCCTTTACTATATCTGCATGATCTCTTTCTGAGGCCGTCTGCCGCCTGCAGATATTCGTCTTCAGATCGCCAGCCGCCGAAAGAAAGCCCTTTATGGAATCCCAGACTACAGAATTCAATGCATCCTCTCTCACAAATTCCTTCGTACAGCCTCCATCCCCTGTCTGGGCCGCAGCATACGGGCAGTAAAAATACCGATACTCTACACCTTTGACAATACCGCTTTTCAGCGGCATCGCACGCCCGCAGGTACCGCATTTCACTTTTCGCCACAAGGGATAGGTCTTTTCCACGACACGCTTTGTCTCTCCCCGTTTTCGGAAAATCTTCTGCGCTTCCTGAAACTCTTCCTTCGTGACAATTCCGGGATGTTTTCCCTCAACGATCACCTGCTCTTCCTTTGGGACCGCCACAGAATGATTCCAGCCAACGCCTATCCCTTCACGTTTATGTCCCACAACCGCGCCGTAATACATTTCCTGTTTCAGGATATTTCTGACAGAATTGTGATTCCAGCCGGCCTGATCTGATGTATTCCTGAAGTTATTCTTATCCGGGTGCTTCCGCCGGAAATACTGGGAAGGGGTTTCATATCCCTTCCCGTTCAGCATCCTGGCGATCTCCACCAGTCTCATCCCTCCGATCGCCGCTTCAAAGATTTCCCTGACCACCGCTGCGGCTTCCGGATCAATGCGAAGCTTATGCTTATCCTTCGGATCCCTCGCAAGCCCGAAAGGCACATGGCCGCCGATATACTCTCCCCGCTTCATTTTCGCCCGCTTCGCTGTTGTTACCTTCACAGACAGATCCTTGCTGTAGAAATCATATACGATATTCTTCAGCACCACATCCAGTCCGCCTGTAGTTCCTTTATAATCATTGCTGTCATAGCCATCATTTACCGAAATAAACCGGACTCCCAGGAACGGAAAGATCCGTTCCAGATAGTCGCCCAGCTCGATATAATCACGCCCGAAGCGGGAAAAGTCTTTCACGATCACACAGTTTACCGCACCTTTCTTAATCTGTTCCAGGAGCCGTTCAAAAGCCGGACGCCGGAAATTTGTTCCGCTGTAGCCGTCATCGTAAAACTCCCGGACTTCGCAGTCTTTCAGATCGGTATGGGACTGGATATATCCTCGGATCAGATCCCTCTGATGCGCGATACTCTCGCTCTCCGTCTTATTTTCCTTTTTCATCACGTCCCGGTCTGCCTGAGACAGCCGGATATATTCAGCGATCACCATATTCTGCCTCCAATTCCTTCAGCACAGCCTCCAGTTTCTCCCGATCCTCGGAATAGTTTAATACAACCTCCACACGGGTGTCCTCATAGATCTTCACCATTTTTACCAAGCCGCGGATCATCTCGTCCGTCAGCATTTCCGCGCCGGCTGCCGTATGGATATTCTTCAGCCATTCGCCGCCGGAAAAAACTGCTTCAAACTGTTCCTTCTCACTCCTGGCTTCGTCCAGTTCCCTGTTCAGCCCGGCCATTCGCTTGTCATATTCCTGTTTGGCGTACTGATACTCCGTTTCATCCAGCATCCCGGAGACAAAATTCTCATACAGCCCCTGCCGTCTGGCATTCACCTTTGCGATCTCCTGCGTCAGCCTGCTGATCCGCGCGCCGAACGCTTCCAGACGGTTTCTCTCGCCGATGCCTCCTTTCAGCCGATCCCTAACCTGTTTCATATCCTCCGCCTGTTTCAACTGTTCCTGGATCACCGCGTACACAGCCTCTTCCACATCCACTGCGTAAATATAGTGACGTGAGCATTTCGCCCCATGGGAATCGATATATCCGCCGCAGACATACGTTCCATACATTTTTTCCCGTTTTTTGGAATATCCTCTGGCATAACGCATCATCTTCCCGCAGTCAGCGCAGATGATCTTTCCTTTGAAGCGGTTCTCCACGCCTTCCCGGTTCTTCGCGTTCGCCTCATACTTTTCCTTGGTAATCTTCCGGTTCTGTTCAAAGATGTCCTGTACCTTATCAAACAACTCCCTGCTGACGATAGGCTCATGCATCCCTTCCAGGATACGCCATTCTTCTTTCGGCACCCTGTGCCCCCGGATCCCCATATATAAAGCCTTCGGCATCTTCCCATAGACCAGCGCCCCTGTATAGACCGGATTGGTAAGGATATCGATCAGCGACCTGCCGCCCCAGACAGTATGCTTATATTTCTCCGCGCGCCAGAGTCCCAGTTCAACTTTTCGCCTGGCGGGCGTGACAGCGCCCATCTCGTTCAGCCGTCTTGCCATCTCCGCATGGCTCACACCCTCCGCTTTCCACTCAAACAGCATCCGGATATACGGCGCGGTCTTCTCATCCACATCATAACGGAACTGCCGCTCTTTGGACTTGATATATCCGTAGGGAGGATTCGCCGGAAGGAAATCCCCTGTCTCCTGCCGCTGCCGAAATGAGGTAACAATCTTCCTGCTGATATCTTTCGCGTAGACATCATTAACCATGTTCTTCAGCGGAACCATCAAAGCTCTTTCTGCGTCATCACAAGCAAAGCTGTCAAAACGGTCCGTAATAGAAATGAACCGTACTCCAAGGAACGGGAAGATCTTTTCCAAATAATTCCCTGTCTCAATATAATCACGCCCAAAGCGTGACAGATCTTTTACCACAATGCAGTTCACCTTTCCGGCCTTTACGTCATCCATAAGCCTGGTAAATCCCGGTCGGTCAAACTTCCATCCCTTTTCCCCATTATCAGAATAAATGCCGTACAGATTCAAGTAAGGCCGCGCCTCGATATACTCCCGGCAGATCCCGGTCTGGTTCTCTATGGAATCCCCCTCGTCATCCTTGCCGCTGTTCTCTATGGACAGCCGTACATAGATCGCTGCTGAAAATGTCCTGACGGAATGGGAGTCCGGCATCTTCTCCTGCTGCGGGAGATTCTTTCTGCTCTTCCTTGCCATAACGCCGCCTCCTTACACCGCCGCTTCCCGCGGCTTGACCGGCAGCATATGAACAGCGTGCATGGCCCTGTCAAAATCCGCCATATACCGGAACCTTACATCAATCTTTTTATCCTCATAGACAACGATCTCCTCAATCAGGTCCACAACAGCCTTCCGGTCAAGCTCTGTCAGGTTCTTATTCTTCAGGAAAACTTTCGTCCACGCCTGCTCCGAAACGTTCCTGCTCACAGCATCCTCCCGCTCCTGTTCCAGGCGCTGGACAGCGCGCTCCGCGTCCGCTATCCTTTCCGAATAGTTCTTCTTAAACAGGAAATATTCCTCCTGATCGATCAGGCCATCCTGCAGGTTATCGTACAGCTTCATCTTAAATCCCTGGCTGCGCTCAATCTCTTCCTTCAGCTTCACGATCTGCATATCATAATTCACCGTATTCCTCTGCCCTTCCGGGAGAGACCGCAGGGTATCCATGGTTCGCTTCATGTCAGCGATAATCTTGATATGTCCCCGGATTGCGGCCAGCACTGCGCCGAACAGATCCTCTTCCCGGATACTGTGCGGCTTACAGTTTTTTCCGGCCTTATGCCCTGAGCAGACATAATAATAATACTTTTTCCCGCCGCTCACCGCGCTCTTTCGGATCATGCTCTGGCCGCAGTCAGCGCATACCAGATAGCCGGACAGCGGATAGACTTTCCCTTTTTCCGGCCCCCTGCGGACATCCTTTTTCAGAAGTTCCTGCGTCACACGGAACGTATCCTCATCGATGATCGCTTCATGAGACTGCTCAACGCGGATCCATTCCGCTTCGTCCTTACGCATGAACTTCTTTACCTTATAATTAGGGGTACTCACCTTCCCCTGGACCATCACTCCCGTATAGATTTCATTAGTCAGGATCCTGCTCACGCTTGACCACGACCATGCAGCTTTCCGGTTCATCCGGAAATTGGTCTGCACCTTCATCCCAAGGGACAGCTTATACTCCATCGGGCACAGCACTCCCTGGGCATTCAGGCGCTCCGCGATATCTCCCTGGCTCATGCCTTCCAGTTTCCATCGGAAGATTGCTTTCACCACCTCAGAAGCAAAAGTATCCACCACAAGCTTATTGTGATCCTCAGGGTCTTTCAGATACCCGTAAACAGCAAAAGCGCCGATGAATTCTCCCTTCTTCCGCTTAATTTCCAGCTGTGTCCGGATCTTCACGGATATATCTTTGCAGTAGGCGTCATTGATCAGGTTTTTAAACGGTATGATCAGCGAATCCGACTGATTCCGGTCCGTACTGTCATAGCTGTCATTGATCGCGATGAAACGCACTCCGATAAACGGAAAGACCCTCTCAATATAATTTCCTGCTTCAATATAGTTCCTGCCAAAACGGGACAGATCCTTGACGATCACACAGTCCACCTGGCCTGCGCGGATCTCTTCCATCATTTCCTTAAATCCCGGACGTTCAAAATTCACGCCGCTGTATCCGTCATCCGCCTTCTCGGAAACCACCTGGATCTCCGGATGATTTTTTACGAACTCCCTGATCAGCGCTTTCTGATTCCCAATACTGTCGCTTTCCGGCTTGTCGCCGTCATCCTTGGACAGTCTCGTATAGATACACGCCTTATAATATTCTTTAGAAGCAAACATAGCCAACCTCCTTTATGAACGCATGTATATGTGACAGTTCAAAAGAAGACTGGCTCCCAAACCTTATCCTGATGTTTTTGACCTGTCTGATATTTTATCGCGGATTTCCTTCTCTGTCAGCGCCTTTTCTACTTATTCCGCAGATAATGTTCAAGACGGTCATCCAATGTCGCGTCCGTATCCGCGAAGGTTGTCTTTACCACCACATTTCCCACCTTAAAGCAATACGGATTTCGTATCTGCCGCATAAAGCTTTTTATCTTTTCTTCCTTAGGCGCATCCTGGTCGATCACCACATCCCGGATATCCACCAGTTCATCCCGGTTCACAGTCCTGATATCCACAGCTTTCATTTCTTCTGCCGTCATCATTTTACCGCCGTCCTTTCTGAGGGACTTTTCCCTCATGTCACAGGCAATAAAAGAATGCCGGATTTTACCCCGCAAATAAAAAAATCGGCTGGAAGAGACATACATCTCCCCCAGCCATCTTTTTAAATCCTCCGGGCATAATCCAGACTGATCCATCCGGCTCCGCTCTTCAGCCTTCCCCATCCAGCTGAAGAACCTTTTCCATCCTTCACTTCCAAGATCGTAAACACGCCGGCACCAGTGAACTTCCCGGTCTTCCCGTAATCCGTTCCCGGTCCTTTCCGAATATTCAGATCCGAAATGCTGACTTTCACCAAAAACGGCACATCCGCCGCCTTCGATTCATATACCGCATTTCCATCCGCGTCAAAAACCTTATATCCCGGATTCTCATCCGCGCATTTCTTCGCGTTCTCCAAGATCTTGAACGCTCCCTTCTGGGACTTGGCATCTGTCCAGTTCTTTCTCACCCGGTACCATCGGATCGCTTCACCATCGCCGGAGTCCTTGGCGTCATACTGCGTCAGATTCCATTTCTCGATGATCGAACAAAGCTTCTCCGCATAAGTCAGGCTTGTGGCATAGCCGCCGTCCTTGATAATCTGTACCGCCTTTTTATAATCCGCACAGCCCTTCAGTCCCTCATACCGCAGCCGTTCCCCATTCTTCGCACCCAGCAGGTAAGCGCTGTGATCCGCGATAGAATCTTCCACACAGGGGTACTTTCGGAAATCCGCTGTGACTGACACATAACTGCCGTCAGGGTTCTGCTCCTTTGTCTCCTTCTTATAAACGGAAACCCCATCCCAGGCAGAGCCGCCCCAGGTATTCCCGGACAGGGATTTTTTCATGCCGAACACATTATTGGCTTTCTGGGCCAGCTCACTCTTCCCGTACCCTGATTCCAAGATGAACTGCGCCAAGGATACAGACGCCAAGATCCCTGTTCTCTCCTGATCAGCTGTACACAGCGGCCCTATCTTCTGGATTACCTGCAGCTCCGTCATCCCGGCAAATACCGAAGCCTGCAGGCCGGATGCCGTCCCGGCTCCTCCCATAGCCGCCTTCACATCCTTTCGGAACCCGTCCATGGTATAGCCCATGCCAAGCCCCTTCCACAGATGCTCCGGATCCCCATGGTTGGAAGCGATCCCCCGGCTGTGCCCTTCCCTATGGCTGATGATTACGCCATCCGCGGCCGGGTTCAGATTGTACTGTTTACACAGGTAAGCAAACAGTTCCACTGCCGCCTCGTAAGTACGTTTCGCCACTGCCCTTGCCGCCGACAGGTCGGAGCAGGTAAAGTTCGACCCGGACGTATACCGGATACAGGCAGGCTCGCACATCTCCACCCCAATGTGGGTATTGTTCCCGCTGCCTTTGCTGCCGGATCCGCAGTGCCAGCCCCGGTGGTTCCAGGGCAGGGTCTGGTACACCGTCCCGTCATTCCCATCAATGAACCCATGCACACAGGCATTATCATAGGACGGGCTGTTCCAGGAACTGATAAACACAGACGCCTTGGGCTGGGGACAGCCCACCGAATGAAGCATCAGCCCCTTCACCGTGATCTTCCTCCCCGCCGTATAGCAGGGATTCTTCGTTAAGATACTCTGTACTAACTTCATCTCATTTCTCCTCCGTTTCTGTTTTCTCTGCCCGGTCATGGAGCTGCTCCAGCACCGTCTTGATCTTCTCCGGCACCGGCAGCCCCAGATGCGCCGCGTTCTCTAAAAGGCTCACGCCCTCATTGGAGATATAGAAAAAGATCACCGCCGTCCGCAGCACCGAACCGGTGCCGATGACATGGACATCCAGGATGTTGGCAATCCCCACCAGAAGGAAGATCAGCACCTTCCTGCAGATGCCTTTGAAACCCACATTGCTGGACAGCTTCCGGTCGCTGACCGCGCACATCACCCCGGTCAGGTAATCCGCCAACCCGAAAGCCACCAGAGCCAGCAGCAGGCCGTCACAGCCGCCCAGGTAATACCCCAGCCAGCCGCCCACCGCGGCGAATACCATCTGGATCATGTTCCAAAATTCTTTCATTGCTTTTGTTCCTCACTTTCTCGCATAAGAAAAGACGCCCCAAAAGAGCGCCTGCCAGTCAGTTTCTCTATATAAAGTGCCGCCTGCCCTTTCCAGGACAGTTCTTTCCCTTACGGCACGGGATCGGGTTGTTCCGTCAGCGTGTAGGTGATCTTCATGGTCTTATCCACGGTCTTCACCACCGCTGAGGAAAGGTTGTTGATGGACGCCAGGTACGGCGTCAGGAGATAAGCCGTCCGGTACTCATTTCCGTAGCTTCCGCCCCAGCCGATCAGGAAGTTCTTGTACTGGAACAGGGGCGTTGCGGCGTTGTTGAGCCGGACGTTTCCCTGGGTATGGACCACCGTATCCTCCGCCGTGATCTGGAAATCCCCGCCGATGATCAGATCCCCGATGAGCGTCAGGTACAGCTCGCAGGAGCCGGTCTCGCACAAGGGCTTCCACTTGGACGTAAAGCCGAACTCGATCAGCGTCACATCCGTGGAATTGGAAAGGCTGATCTTATAGATTCCCTTCTTGTCATAGGCAGGCACATACAGATACCCACTCCGGATACAGCATTTCACGCTCCGCTCCGCGAAAGAGTCAAAAGCCCGGGTACCCACATCCATCAGTTTTGCGTTGGACAGCGTCCACTGCCCTTCCGTAAAGGAATAGTCTGTCTTGGAGATTTTGATCCAAAGCATTGTTGCATCCCCAGAAGAATTCCCCTCATTGGAAAACCCGTACCAGTATCCGTCCTGCCCATCCAGAAACTCCCCGTACTTGGTATAGCTTCCCAGGAACTCAAAGGTCTCCGGCGTCAGCACCTCATCCTCCAGCACCGTATAGGTGGAATCGTCCAGCTTCTCATTCAGCCCGATGGAAAACACCGGGATCCGCAGCTTCCGGATCCGGACGCCCGCGTTCTCAAAAGTGATGGAATACAAAAGACTGTCCTCAAAATCCAGCTCCACCGCCTCAAACAGCACCATCTTGTTGGCGTCCGGGATTGCCCCGATATCCGCCGCCTTCAGCCGCAGGAAGGCGCTGGCGTCCCCGGTCAGGCTGCCGAAGCCGTTCTGCCCACCGAAGGAGCTGGTCAGCGCCACCGCCGCGATGGTGCCATTCCCCTGGTTTGGGGTAAATTCCCAGACGAACTTATACCCATTGGAAATCGCCATGCTCTCCGTCAAGTTCAGGCTCCCCCTGGCCAGGTTGGCCGTGGAATTCACGTCATTGGAGGCGTAGGCCACCGGCAGGTTGTCGGAACTCTCATACAGCAGTTCCTCATCCTCCGCCAGCGCTTCGGAAAAAAGCAGGATACCGCCGATCATGTTGGGGCAGATGGGGAGCAGGTTCCCATTCCAGAGCAGGGCATCATCGTACTCCCCGGTAGCGGCGTAAAAGATCCCCATGGGATTTAAACCCAGGATGTTGTTCACCGCCTCGGTGATCATATTCTCCTCCGTGACGGTCTCCACCGCCCCGGTATTTTCATCTGTCAGTTCCAGCGTCATCACGCCTTTTAAAACCATATCCATTCTCCTCCTGTATTCATTCTGTCCCGTTGGATCCCGGCAGCGTCACCGGCCGGCAGAACGCCCCGATCCCCGGCTTTGCCGC
This sequence comes from uncultured Mediterraneibacter sp., assembly GCA_944376695.1. GTDB lineage: Bacteria > Bacillota > Clostridia > Lachnospirales > Lachnospiraceae > Mediterraneibacter. Next base: position 12,697 of record CALWDM010000058.1, read on the forward strand.
CAGGGTATCTGTATAGTTCCTCTGCACCAGTTCCATAGTATCCATGAAAATAGTATCCGAAATCCCTTTCGCCTTCAGCCCGCCGCGGATCCCGAACAAAGCAGTCGATTCCTCAATGTCGATCCTGCCGTCCCATGCCGCAGCCGCCGCCATGGCCTGGCCGCTGATGGAAGCGATGCAGTCCCCGATCCCCACACTGCCGGAGCCGTCCTCCATCCGCAGATACACGTTAAAGGTATTTGTAATATTCGGCACGATATTTTCAATCGGGTAATACAAAGACAGGATGTGCTTCCCGCTGTGCCAGGTCTCCACCGGATGATGGAGCAGGATCTCCGCATTGTTCAGTTCAAAGGTCACATAGCAGACCGCCTTCCCGTCCTCCGTCCAGGTCACCGGCAGGCTCACATCCACGGAAATATCCGTGGTTTCTTCCCCGGCAGCGCCATCCTCAGCATCCCCAGCTTCCGCTTCCATCCCGGACGGGCCGTCCTCCGTTCCAGCATTTCCTGCCGCTCCGCTTCCGGGCGAAGGGAACGGAATCACGATGGTGCCGCTGGCCTGGGTGGATTTCTCCACCGCCTGCGCTTCCACGTCCACCACTACCTGCCCGAAGAACTGGGCGTGGTTTTCCTCTTTGGAAGCGAACTCAATGCTGATGATCCGCACATCCGTCTCCCCGATGGAATACTCAGAGGCATTTGTAAAGGTGTGGATGCCGATCTTCCCAGCTTCAATTTGGTTCAGCAGGCCGGAAATATTTTTATCATTCTTGGACTTCGCCTGGGAAAGCCTGGGATTCTTCCCCACGCATTTCAGGCTCTGCCTGCCGCCGATCTTAACCGTAAAAGACGTCACGCAAGTGATCTGCTGGGCGTCTGCCTGCCCGCCGGAGAAGGTCAGCACATCCCCCAGATCCAGCGCCGGGTTCCCGATGGTATCGGAATCAAAGGGCACATAATTGACCGCGGACAGGGCCGTCAGGATGTTCCCGCACAGTTCTGCCCTTGTCTCTTCCAGTCCAAACTGCAGGAGAGGATTGACCCCCAGATTCATGGTCAGACCATCGTCTGTTTCCAGGGCATAATACTCGGAAGTCTGCGTCCGCAGGTTGGTGGAGCTGACCGCCGTGTACCGCGTCACAAAATCAGAGAAACTGCTGGAAAAGCGATGTTTCTGTAAAATCTCCATCACAGACGTATCCCCGTACTGCCGAAACTCCAGCTTCCCATCCCGGTTGACGCAGAAGAAACCGCCCAGAACCTGCGCCGTAAAATACAGCACATCCCGGTAAGTTTCAATGTCATTTTCCGGGTAGATGGAGAGAAGCTCCGAGCCGTTAGGCAGCCCCTCGATCTCAGCCTGGCTCTGCGCCAGTTCCACCCCGCAGGCGGTACTGCACAGCGCCATCATCCCATATGCCGTCCCAATGGTTTCAAAGCCGTTGAAATCCCGGTCAAAACGTAGCATATAGTCGTAAGCTTTCAGTTCCAGCACATGGGCTGTCCGGTTGGCCTCACTCACCTCAAAGATCCCCATAGGGACAGCTTCGTAAGTCCCGTCCGCCAGCCGCAGGTGGTAGGACAGTTCCACTTCCGCATCCTCCAAGGTGTACCGGTCAATATCCAAGAACAGGCTGATCCCCATCTCCGCCGCATACACAGCTCCCAGTTCAATCTCCGAATTGCCGCAGCACTGGGCTGTGATATAGCCGCTGCCTTTGACGATATCCTCCTGCGTAAACGGATACTCCGCTCCGGCAGCAGTTGTGATCTTTCCTGTCCAGTAATATTTTCGGGTGTTCCCCTGCACCGCCTGCAGGAACGCCTCGCTCACCGGGTACATCGGACACCCCTCCTTCCGTTTCCAGGCATCAAAAAAGCACCAATCATTTCTGACTGATGCTCTTGGCAATGTAAAATATCATAATCATCTAACTCAACAACTTAGGATTTGTATTTATTCATTTAAGAAAAAATTCATCACTTCTTGTTTGGTTTTCTTTTTATTCCCAGCAGTTTAACAAAATCATCAAATAAGGCTGTATCTGTTGGCTCAAACATTAACCATTTTCCGTCGTGATAGGTTTTAGTTTCATCATAAATTTTCTGCACTTCTTTTGAATAACTATTTCTATCTGTATCAAATTTTAATTGTTCATCTTTCCCTAAGATAATCATAAATCCTACACAGTTTTCCCTTGCGTACAATGCACAAAGCGTTTTTCCGCCACGACGATATTTATACTCATAAGTCCACGCTTTACCACCTTTGTTCCATAAACATTCCATGTCATACTTTTCATCAATTAAAGCACAAAGTTTATTCCATATATCATATAATGATTGTCCGATTAAAGCAGTCATTTCTTCTGCATTAGGTATTTTATCCAGCATATTCGTTTCTCCTTTATAACTTCCAATTTGTTCTCCTCAAATATACCACAATTCCTCCCAAAAAAGAATACACATTCAGAACTCCTTCAGCGTAAATGACAACGTCCACAATCCCTTTCGGGACGTATCTTTGACAAGGGAAGCCTTATACCCCTCCACATACATCTCCGCTGTCTTCACTGCCAGCGTCTCCGTATCGAAATATCCCACGGTGATCTTTTCCTGCTGCTTAAATCCCGTCAGGATTTTCAGCCATTTTGCCGACACGGAAAACGTCACCGGGATGCTCACCACGCCTGTGCGCACCACATCCCGCTGCACCGTCCCGGCCTCCGTCTCCCCGCCGGAATCCGCCTCCACGTCATCCATCTGAACCTCATAGGAATCCGGCAGGGGGAGGGCTGTGCCGTCAAAAGTCAGATACTGTATAAATGCCATCGCTTATCTCCCTCCTGACCGCAGGTTCTGTCTTGCCTGCGCTGTAACTACCAGTTCATCCAAAAGCGTACCGCCCACATATACCGGGATCACGATGTTCCCCTGCGGACCGGAAAATCCCGCCAGGGCTTCCGATACCGCGGAAGAAATCCCGGAGATCAGGTCGGACATGTTCCCGCCGGATAAAGCGCCCTCGGCATAGCCATACTCTGACCCGTTCACTTTCGGAGAAATCACCATGTCCGAAGCCACATCCCGGACAGCTTTCTCCACCAGGTTCCGGTTCTTCTCAATCCCACTCGCCAGTCCCTTCATAAAGTCTGGCATCCAGGTCTCATAATCTGCCAGCGGCCCCTCATCCGGAGCTGAGAAGTGCAGGAAAGAGCGGATCCGGTCAGCCAGACCGGAAATTGTGTTGATCACACTCTGGATCATGCTGGAAATCCCGTTGATCAGCCCCTGGATGAAATCTTTCCCCCACTGGAACGCCTGCCCCGGCAGCCCGGTGATAAACCGGATGGCGGAAGAAAATCCACTGCTCACAACCGAATACAGCCCGGAAAGGGCGGAGCCGATCCCGGAAACCATCCGCTGGAAGGCGGACACCGCCGCTTCACGCAGCGCGGAGGCGATATTCACCACCGTGGTCTTGATGCCGTTCCAGACAGAAGACGCCGTCTGCTTCATGGCGGACCAAATCTGGGAGGCAAACTGGGACAGCGCCGAAAGTATAGTCTCCACGCCCTGCTTCAGTCCCGAAGCTGCGGAAGTCACCACCTGCCGGATTCCTGACCAGATCTGAGCGGCGGCATTTCTGATATTGTTCCAGATATTGGCCGCATCGGATGCAAGCTGAGAGAAATTTCCCGTCACCAGGTCGATCAGCAGGAGCACCGGAGCCAGGATCACATTTTTCAGCAGTTCAAAGGCGCCGGAGGCAATCTGACAGATTCCCGACCAGATGCCTTGCAGGGTATTTTTCGCGTTCTCCCACAGAGATGTGATGGTTGTCACCACCAGCTGGACAATGGGATTCTGCAGGATCGCATTCCAGGTATCTGTAAAAAACGCAGATACCTGCGACCACAGGCCGCTCCACCAGTCCGGGATGGCAGAAAAAAAGCCGATGAAAATCTGGAACGCCGCCGGGATGGTCTCCGTAAAGAAAACCACCACCCCGTTCCATAATTCCATCAGCTTCTGGGATACTGTCTGCCACAGGTTCCCGAACCACTCCGTGATCGCTCCCCAGTTTTTCACAATGGCGATGATTCCGGCAATGGCCGCCGCCAC
>CALWDM010000059.1 GCA_944376695.1 uncultured Mediterraneibacter sp.
AATTATAGTGAATTACTCCAACTCGCAAAGGGCTGGGGTAATTTTGTATCTGAACGCATTAATATTGGGCACTTACATTACATCTTCTGCATGGTTATTCGCGATTCCGCTATTCTGCCGGCTCCCCGGCGGCCCAGTCGTCTAGGTCCGGGCTGTAATTTTCATCGATATAAGCCCCGTCCGGATTGTCATAGGTATCCTCGTAGTTCTCGTCGTAATCTGTGTACTGTGTATCTCCGAAATTCCGTCCTTCTGTCTGAACATTCTCGCCGCTCTCCGCGATCGTTGTGATGCCAAGATACGGAAATGCCTCCTCCATGATCTTTTTGCTCAAACCCAGTACCAGACTGCTGTCTCCCGCAGAGTCGTTCCTCGCCTCATCGATCACTACATAGATCAGTACCTCCGGGTTTTCCTGAGGCGCATAGCCCATATAAGAAAGAAGGTATTTATTGTTTCCCCGGGGAAGCTTTTCTGCGGTCCCCGTCTTCGCGCCGATATCATAACCTTCTACCTGCGCCCTCTGCCCTGTTCCGTAGTCCATGGTCGCTTTCAGATAGGTTTTCAGCATCTTTGAAGTGTCGGCTGAGACCGTCTTCCGCAGAAGGACCGGATCCTTTGTCTCGATCACATTGCCGTTTTCATCCTGGATCTGCTTCACCACATGAGGCTCATAATAATAACCGCCGTTGATCAGGGAAGCGAACGCCGCCGCCATCTGCGTCATAGTCACATTAAAATTCTGCCCGAACGAGTTGCTGGCAAGGTCCACCTCGGTCATATTTTCAGTTGAATATAAAAGCCCTGCTGTGAACGCCTCCCCGGGGAGATCGATCCCCGTATACTCTCCGAACCCGAAAATATGCTGGTATCTGGTGAAATTGTCCATCCCAATGACCGATGCCATATCCATAAGAGCTACATTACAGGAATTGGCGATGGCATCCTGGATCGTTTCTGTCCCGTGCCCTGCCCGGTAATGGCATCCGATCTCCCAGCCCATGACATTTTTGGAACCGCCGCAGTAATATGTCTCGTTCCCGGTGAGCGTCCCCGTCTCAAGCCCCGCTGCCACAGTAAACGGTTTTGCCACAGATCCGGGTTCATATGCATCGCTGACACAGAAATTGCGCCAGAGGTCATTCAACACCTCAGCCTCTTTCTCCTCCTCTGACAGTTCCTCCCATTTGGGTTCCCTTCCCTGCTCTGTATAATCTTCCGCCACTTCCTGTGTCTTCGCTGACCATGCCTCTTCTGAATAAGCCTGAGACCAGTTTCTCGGCTCATTCAGGTCAAAATTTGGGTACGATGCCTCTGCCAGGATTTCTCCGGTATTTGGGTTCATGATGATGACAGCTGTATTCTTGCTGCCTGGTTCTCCGTCCCCGGCGCGCTCCTGGTTAAACTCCAGGATTGCCTCCTCCACGATATTCTGGAGGGTCACGTCAATAGTGGATACCACGGTATTTCCGTTCTTCGCCGGTTTGACCGTGCGCTCCACGGAGGATTCCGAATCAAAATACCCGTACTCCCTCCCATCCGTTCCGTTCAGCACGTCATTGTACGCATTTTCGATGCCAATCGCGCCATTGTTGCCCGCGTAGGTAAATCCCACCACATCGCTTGCCAGACTTCCGTAGGGATAACTCCTTGTATAGTCATCCTCCAGCCAGATGCCCATCACATTCGGATATTTCTCATCATCCTCGTCGATTTCATTAAATTTCTGCGCGGTCTCATAGCTGATGCCCTGTGCAAGGATCTCATACTGACTGTCCGGATTTTCTTCCACCAGCCCGTCTACCACACTGCCCTCTATCCCGAAACATTCCCTGAGGACTTCCTTCGTAGGCTCAATATAATCCTCTTTATCAGTCATCATCTTTACATCGAGTATCACATTATAAACACGCTCACTGGTCGCGATCCTGGTGCCGTTTCGGTCTACGATATCTCCGCGCTTAAAAGCAATCACACGGCTGTCATAATTCTGCTGGTCCAGGACTGCCTTTGTATATTTACTCCCTTTGGTCACGTTGATATATGTGATCCTGCCTGTAAGAACAACAAAAGCCAGTATCACTGCCATAAATAGCATTACCAGCTTCCGTTGCATCCTGAGCGGGAATTTTTCTGTCAAAAATTCAAATCTGCTCTTTTTTCTTTTTCTTCCTGCCATGTCATTTTTCCTTATTCTGATGCGTTGCCCGACTTCGCAAGCACACCGCTCTCGGGAATGTCACTGTACTGCTTCACATATTCCCCTGTCGGCCTGTCATACTCCACGACGGCGCCTTCAGACTCAGGCACCATTCCCAGCTCATTCATCGCACGGTCGCGCACAGTCACAAGATTCACAGAATCCGCAGCAGCATTGTAAGCCGTATCGTTCGCCTCTGTCAGGTCTGCAAGCTGTTCCTGCATTGCAGTCACCTTCTCAGACCTGCTGACAACTTCTGACTGAAGGCTTAAATATACCATGCATACCAGAACAGCACACACTGCCGCCGCCGCGAGAAATACTGCGTACGCAGGGCTGATGCTCATTGCGCGGTGTCTGTTCTTCGCCACCTGCCGGCTCATCTGTCTGCGCTGCTTCGGCTGCGCTTCCGTCATTCTCTTTGGAAGAGGTTCCGCCTGGCGAACAGCATTTCCATACACATAGAACTGGCTGCTGTTGTTTCCCCTGCGCCCTGTTGTTCTCTGATTGTATTTCCTGTAGCCTGCTGCCATAATACGTTGCCCCTTTCCTGTCTCTTCCCCGCCGGGCTCTCCCCTTCCCGCCGGGAAATAAATATTTTAAACTACTCCCTGTTATTCCCGTTCGAATATTCTCAGTTTTGCGCTCTTCGAACGACTGTTTGACTCCATCTCCTCCTCTGACGGAAGGATTGGCTTCTTTGTAACCACTTTTCCTTTTGAGATCTTCCCGCAGACACACACCGGAAAGTGGCTCGGACAGGTACATGGATTTTCGTTTTTCCGAAATGCGCTCTTCACGATCCTGTCCTCCAGCGAGTGAAATGTGATAATACAGATCCGTCCCCCTGGATTCAGCATGTCGATCATGTCCTCCAGCGAATCTCTGAGCACGTCCAGCTCGTGATTCAGTTCGATCCGGATTGCCTGGAACGTCCGCTTTGACGGGTGTCCCAAAGTCTTCTGGATCTTCATCGGTATGGCGTGCCGTATGATTTCATTCAGCTGTCCTGTTGTCTCGACCGGCCCCTTCGCGCGCTCTGCGACAATGTGCTTTGCAATGTTTTTTGCAAATCTGTCTTCCCCGTAGTCGCGGATCACGCGGTAAAGTTCCGCCTCGCTGTAACCGTTGACAATATCCCCTGCCGTCATCTTCTGCCTCTGGTCCATCCTCATATCAAGCGGCGCATCCGCCCGGTATGAAAATCCCCTTTCGGCAGTATCAAGCTGATACGATGAAACCCCCAGGTCCAGGACGATCCCGTCCACCTTGTCAACACCGATTGTCTGGAGCTGCAGCTTCATATCACGGTAATTGCTCCTGATTATCGTGACCTTCTCCCCGAAGCCTGCCAGCCGCTCTGACGCCGCTTTGATGGCGTCCGCATCCTGGTCTATTCCTATCAATCTCCCCTTGTCACCTAACCGGCTGCACACTTCAAAGGCATGTCCGCCTCCGCCCAGCGTGGCGTCCACGTATGTGCCGTCCGGTCTGACATTAAGCCCGTCCACTGTCTCGTGCAGCAGTACGGATACATGTTCGAATGCCATGATCTCCTCCTTATCAGATCCGGATCCCTATGGATTCCATACGCTCTGCGATGGCATCCAGGTCTTCTTCGCTCACCTGGCTGCGCTCTTCCCAAAGCGCCTTGTCCCAGATCTCGACTCTGTCCTGGACTCCCACCAGGACAACGTCCTTCTCCAGATGCGCTGCCTTTCGGAGAGACGGCGGGACAAGAACTCTCCCCTGCCTGTCGAAGCTGCCCTCCGAAGCGCTTCCGAAGAAATAGCGTTTAAAGATTCTGGCATCCTTGTTCATTCGTGGTAAGGTCTCAAGCTCGGCAACAAATTTATTCCATTCTTCCTGAGAGTAGACAAAGAGACATCCCTCCAGCCCGTTACATATGACGAAGCTGTCGCCCAGATCATCCCTGAGTTTCGCCGGAATGATGAGTCGTCCTTTTTCATCAATGCTATGGTTAAACTCTCCTAATAACATCTGGAATCCTTTCTCTTAATGTGAGCCTCCACATTGCTCCCCACTTTGTACCACTAGCCACCACTCTTTACCACTTGACTCCATTCTAAACCACCACTCCCCCTTTTTCAACCCCTTTTTTTGATTTTTTATGTCTCCCGAAAGCGGTAAATACAGCTGAAAACAGCGGTTTTCAGGGCAAAAAAAGAACATGTAGAGGATAGCGTTTTACTACCACTCTACATGTTGTGTTTTTCTCCTGCGGAGTATCCTATTTTTCATGGGATGGGAATATTTCCCATCTTTTTTAATTTACCATCTGACGAAGCTTATTCCGCTTCCTGCTCAGCAGTAAGGCTGTTCAGATAATCAGTGACCGAATCATAATTTACTTCCGCCACAACTCTCTCTTTTCCTGACTCGTACATATCATAAGCCGAATATCCCAGCCATCCGATCAAAGCAAGCGCTGCAAGTGTCAGGACGCCTTTGCGGACGAACCCCATCACTTTCTGCTTCCGCATGAGCTGTTTTCTGTTGGCTTTCTCCTTTTTATAACGATCCACCTTTTCCTGGCTCATATCACGTATGCTCCTTTCCGTGTTTCACTCAGATACTGTCAGTTTATCACATTCTGCGTCAGAGCACAACAATTATTCCGCCATCGTTTGCATACATCGTACTGATACCCGCTGTATCCACGATAAAACTGTCCCTTACATGGATCTTGTCAAGGATCATCCTCTCTACCTCCCGCGCCCTTTCAGGACAGTTGCAGTGCGCGATCGCGAGTACCTTTTCTTTTGTCCGTTTCCCGTCGCGCACGATCTGCTCGGTCATTTTCGTCAGCGCACGCTTTATCCCCCTTGCCTGGCCCAGCTGGCAGATCGTCCCCTGAGGGGTTGACCCCATTACCGGTTTGATATTGAGCGCGCTCGCCACAAGAGATTTAATTCCTGTGAGCCGTCCGTTCTTGCGAAGTGTATCCAGGTTTTCCAGGACAAAATACGTATGCTGCTCCTCGATATAGGCCTCTGTCTTTCTGACCGTCTCATCAAATGTCATACCCTGCTCTTCGCACTCTCTGATCTTGCAGGCAATCAGGGTCTCCCCAACAGACGCCGATCTGGAATTAAAGACATGGATCTGCCTGCCGTCCCCTCCGTGCTCTTCTTTCCAGAGCTTAACCGCAAGCTGTGCACTGTTAAACGACCCGCTCAGCTCAGAGGAAAGAGTGACCACATACACCCTCTTCTCTTTCCCGCTGTACAGTTCCATGTATTTTTCCGGTGAAGGGCAGGATGACTTCGGGCACTCCGGGCTCGCCGCCACCCGGCGCAGAAAGACTGCCTGATCAAATGTCTCATCATCCATAATTGTATCCCCGTCTACCTGCATGCTCAGAGGCGCGCTCACATAAACACCGCTCTCTTTCATTTTATGTGTCAGCTCTCCGCAGCTGTCTATAATGATCTTATAATCCATAATATTCCCTCCAGAACTGCAATGTATATTTTATATTTCCAGTATATGTAGTTTTTAATACCAGATTTAAATATACCATAGATTTCCACAGAAGGAAAGTATTTCATACAAAATTCCTGTGCGTGCCTGCTCTATTCTCCTTCAAGACGGATTTTTCTCGAAATCCCGAGCGCGATCCCCATCTCCGCCATGAGGAACAGGATCGCGGTCCCTCCGTAACTGATGAAGGGGAGCGTGATGCCCGTAGTCGGAAGCAATCCGGTAACCACGGCAATATTTAAGATCACCTGCAGTGCGATATGCGCGAAAATGCCGGACGCTATCAGAGAGCCGTAAAGGTCCGGAGCGTTCTTCGCGATAAACATCAGACGATACAAAAGCAGACCGAAGAGTACAAGGATCAGGATCGCTCCAAATACCCCCAGCTCCTCACAGATAACAACAAGGATCATATCATTCTGTGCTTCCGGGATCACCCCCAGCTTCTGCGTACTGTTTCCAAGCCCCTTTCCGAAAAATCCTCCGCTTCCAATAGCGTACAGCCCCTGCATAACCTGATAGCTTCCCGTATCCATTGTGGACTCGGGATTCAACCAGGAAATGATCCTCTGCAGACGGAAATTCTCACTGTCTGCCACTGTCGCAGACAGAATCGCGATTCCAACGGCTGCCACAGCTGCTCCCGCTCCGATGACCGCCAGAAACGGCTTTGTCTTCGGATGGATCACAAAGATCAGGATACATGTGATCGCCATTACAATGATCGCGGTACTCAGGTTGTCTGTCAGGAAAAGTACCCCTCCTGACGCCACTGCCCCCAGCGCCAGAACACGGAGGATCCCCTCCATGGTATAGGCCTTCTTTCCAAGACGGCATAATTCATAAGAAATAAAGAGGATAACCGCAATCTTCGTGACCTCCGCCGGCTGGATCGTCAGATTGCCCGGAAGACCGATCCACCGTCTCGCCCCATTGATCGTCACTCCGAGCGGAGTCTGTACCAGCGCCATAAGTATCAGAGAAAACACGTATATTTCCAGGGCAAACGCGCCGTAAAAATGATAGTCGATCTTAGATACAATAAACATGCCGGCCACACCTGCGGCTGCGATTATGGCCTGCTTTGAGAAATAAAACATATCATTCCCAAAATCTGTCTGCGCCTCATATGCGCTCGTACTGTAAAGCATAACAAGCCCGAAACACATAAGAAACACAATGACCAGCAGCAGGTCAAAATCAAAATACTGCTCTTTTGCCGCAGTCCTGTTTCTGCTTTTAGCAATCGCCGCAGCCAGACCGGTCGGCTTCGGCGTGCGGAGCACCTGGCGTCTCTTCTCAACATTCCTCTGGTAGCTTTCATAGCCGGAACGTATGCTTACAGGGCGCATTGGCCTCGTATCCGAAAGAGAAGGCGAACTTCCCCTGTGCCCTGCGACTCTCAGGGGCTGTGTATCTCCAGGTCGTGTGCCGTTTTTCTTTTTGTTCTTTTTATCCTGCCTGTTCTGTCTGATCGGTCTGACAGTTCTGCTTCTCATACTATCACCTGTCTCGCATTCATATCCGGGTGCACCGGTTTGCCGTGTTCAAAAAATCTGTCATACCACACAAGGAAAATATACACCGCCCAGATCTTCCTGCTGTCGTCCGTCTTTTCATTTGTATTCTTTCCTTCGCGGTGGCCGTCCAGCATCTTCATGAGCAGATCCGTATTAAAGAACTTTTTGGCCGCGCTGGTCGCGAACATCGCTCTCACCCGGTTGTAGTACTTCTCCTCCCTCAGCCATACCCTGATCGGGATCGGGAACCCGAGCTTCTTTTTCTCAGCAGTCTTGCTGCGTATATTTCTTTCAGCCGCCGCCCGAAGCGCCACCTTTGTCTTCGGTGCTCTCACTTTATAGTCAAGAGGCAGAGTTTCTGCCAGCTCCAGCACCTTCCTGTCAAGGAAAGGCACTCTGACTTCCAGGGAATTTGCCATTCCCATCTTATCGCCCTTCATTAGAATATCATGGACCAGCCAGAGATGCATGTCAACATACTGCATCTTCGTCACCGGATCTTTATCCCTTACCCGCTCATACAGGGGGCGGGTCACCTCCTGGATACCCGGCCTGCACCCTTTCTTTAAGATCTTGTTCGCCTCACGCTCGGTAAAGATATTCGTGGCGTTGGCAAAATATCGTTCCTCCAGCGTCCTGCCATGTCGCATGAGGAACCCTCTGCCCTTCATCCCGCGGGGCAGGCAGTATTCAGCGAACTTGCCGAGCAGGCGGCGGATCCCAAAGGGAATGTTATTGAAAGCCGTGTGTTCCAGAGGTTCACAGTAAATATTATATCCGCCGAACAGTTCGTCCGATCCCTCTCCTGAAAGAACAACCTTCACTTTTTTAGAAGCTTCCTCGCTCAAGAAATACAGTGCGATCGCAGCCGGGTCCGCTACCGGCTCATCCATATAGTACTGGATATCCGACAGCTTATCCCAGTACTCGTCCGGGGTAATGACTTTCGCGTCATTCTCCATGTTAATACTCGCGGCAAACTCCTTTGCATCCTGTATCTCGCTGTACTGTCCCTCGTCAAAACCAACGGTAAAGGTATGGTCCACCTGACCGAGCCAGGTCAGATAGCTGGAATCCACACCGCTTGACAGATAGGAAGCGACCTCTACATCACTGATCTTATGTTTCTCCACTGATTCCTTCATGACTGCTTCCACCTCGTCAACGACCTCCTCGAAGGATTTCGTATTATCTCCGGTGAAATTCGGTTCAAAATACCGTGTAATCTTCATCTCTCCATTTTCATACGTGAAATAATGTCCCGGCTGAAGACAGAACACCCCTTTAAAAAAGGTTTCATTCGTCGGCACAAACTGGAAAGACAGATAATTGCCAAGTGCATCCTCATTAAATATCTTGTCAAATTTCGGATGTTCCATAAAAGCCTTGATCTCAGACGCAAACATGAGCGTCCCGTTCATCTGCGCATAATAGAGCGGCTTAATGCCAAAGATGTCCCTTGCCACAAAAAGCCGTTTTTTCTTCGTATCCCAAATCGCGAAAGCATACATCCCGCGCAGCCTGTCCACCAAGCTCTCGCCCCACTCTTCAAAGCCATGGATCAACGTCTCCGAATCTGTATTGGACACGAAAACATGCCCTGCTGCTGCCAGTTCCTCCCTGAGTTCCTGATAATTATAGATTTCCCCGTTAAATACAAGTACCATGCTCTTATCTTCATTATATAACGGCTGGTCGCCAACAGATGAGAGGTCGATAATGCTCAGGCGCCGGAACCCCAGCGCAGCATCCTCATCAACATACTTTCCTTCACTGTCCGGCCCCCGGTGAACGATCGTGTTCATCATATTCACCAGCACCTGTTCCCTGTCTTCCACCTCGCCGACAAATCCTGCGAATCCACACATATTAAGCTCTCCTTTTCCCGAACACAAATCACTTCTTAACTCTATTTTTCCCCTGAATGCGCAGCTGCACTCATAATAATAGATAAGGAACCAGTTTCGGTAAGCCTTTTTACCTGATCTGATCCCTCATTTCCGTGCTTTGCGTCTGATAAATATTATAGTTTCTGTACCAATCGGGGTGACAGGATTCGAACCTGCGACCTCACGGCCCCCAGCCGTGCGCTCTAACCAAACTGAGCCACACCCCGCCGACTCATACATTATATATAATTTGCCGGCAAAAGTAAAGAAAATTTTTGTGACCTTCTCTTCTCTTTCACATCTCCCGACCCTTCCCATAATATAATATTGAGTTACCACCTATGAAAGGAGCCGCCACCAATGGCAAATTGTCAAAATATGCGCTATACGCGCCGTCCCATGACGTCCGCTCCCTCCTCCTGCACCTGCCGAATGGACGGATGCCCGGACACACATGATTTTTTCCCATCTGACATACCTCTTGCAATGGCTTATGTCAAATGGCAGAAATGGCAGGACATCTACGAGCCGTGTAAAGCTCTCAAAAGCGGAACGCTTTTTCAGGAACTGGATAAACCGTTCCTCGGGAAAGGAGGTTGCCGCAGATGAATGCGAATACAATGACAGGCAACAACGCAATGCGCAGAATGAATGATATGGCGCCGCGCTCCGGCGGGAGCGTCATGAACCGCCGTCAACTCATGGACCAGATCAATCAGGTCAGCTTCGCGGTCGATGAAGTAAAATTATACCTGGACACTCATCCCTGCGACAGGGAAGCCCTCGCGTATTTTCGCGAGATGAGCCGTAAACGCAATCATGCCCTGAAGGAATACGCCGCCGCTTACGGACCGCTGACTGTTGATACCGCAGAAGAATCCTGCGCTGAGCGCTGGAACTGGGTCAACGAGCCATGGCCGTGGCAGGAAGGAGGATGCTGATTTATGTGGAATTATGAAAAAAGACTGCAGTATCCGGTGAAGATCACCCAGACAAACCCGAAGATCGCACAGATTATTATCACTCAGTTCGGCGGACCGGACGGAGAACTTGCCGCGTCCATGCGGTATCTGTCGCAGAGGTATACGATGCCGTATAAAGAAGTAACAGGAACACTGACAGACATTGGGACGGAAGAACTGGCTCATATGGAAATGATCTGTGCCATCGTCTACCAGCTCACCAAAGATCTGTCTCCGGAAGAAATCGAGCGCTCCGGTTTTGACAAATACTATGTGGACCACACCCTGGCTCTCTGGCCTCAAGCGGCCAGCGGCATGCCGTGGACAGCGACTGTGTTCCAGTCCAAGGGAGATCCGATCACTGACTTAAACGAGGACCTTGCAGCCGAGCAAAAAGCGAGAACCACTTATGACAATATCCTGCGGCTTGTCAAAGACCCGGAAGTCGCTGACCCGATCCGCTTCTTAAGGCAGCGCGAGATCGTACACTACCAGCGCTTCGGCGAAAGCCTGAGAATTGTCCAGGAAAAGCTGGACAGCAGGAACTTCTATGCATTCAACCCGGAGTTTGATAAATAGCAGAATTTGCTGTTTATAACGAAATATTTAAAAAATGCCTGTCCCTAAATATGCCGGAACAGGCATTTTACATATAACAGTTTCTGGCAAATGAGCCCGTTCAGCTGTCAGAGGCACAGATTATCCAAGCGTCACATCAAGCCCCTGCTCATCATACTCTCCATTTGACTGGGGAACCAGGATCGTAAGGCTGACCGTCTCTCCCTTTGCGTAATACTGAAGCTGCTCCTGAAGCGCCTCCATACTGTCAACAGAACTTCCGTTGATCGCTGTAATGATAGTACCCTTTGTCATACCCGCTTTGTCAGCGCCGCCGCCGGAGCTGACTTCCATCACATAAACTCCCGCCGGGACATCGATCTGCTGTGAAAATGCATCTGACACACTCATACCTGTGATGCCGAGCAGCCCTTGTTCGTTTTCCGGCACTTTTGTCTTTGTCTCCTGGTTCATCAGGTTCTGGATCAGGTCAGACACATCGCTGATCGGGATCGCATATCCAATTCCTTCCACGCTTTCGCCTGTCAGTTTTGCGGAGTTGATGCCGATCACTTCCCCATTGACATTTACAAGTGCGCCGCCGCTGTTGCCCGGGTTGATCGCTGCATCTGTCTGGATCAGTTTTGCTCCGCTCTCCTGCGTTTCCCCTGTCTGCGCATCTGTTGTGGAAACCGAACGTCCAAGAGCACTGATCACGCCTGTTGTGACAGACTGTCCGTATCCGAGAGCATTGCCGATCGCGATCGCAGGCTCGCCGATCTTAAGTTTTGTAGAATCGCCGAGGGTAGCGACAGAGATCGCATCCATAGTATCGTCCGAGATCTGATCCAGCGATACTGCGATTACCGCCACATCATAAGCGGCGTCCGTACCTTTGATATTCGCCTGTACGCTCGTCTGATCATTGAATGTCACTGTCAGCGTATCACTGCCTGCCACCACATGATTATTGGTAACGATCAGAAGCTCTGAATCATTTTTACCAATGATAATTCCCGTACCGGCTCCCTCATTTGTCTGCTCATATGTGCCGCCGAAGAAACTCTGTACTTCCTGAACCGACATGCTTGTGATAGAGACAATAGATGGCATTACTTTGTCCACAACATCTGACACATCTGACGTTACGACACTGGACGAGGTAGAAAGAGACGTCCCATTGCCGATCTTATCGGAAGATGCGGCTTCCGTCTTTTCAGAACTTCTGAGTCCCAGAAGTCTGCCGCCTACAACATTGGTCGTAAGGAACACCGCACTGGAGACAACTCCAAACAAAATAGCAAGTCCTGTGACAGCTGCTGCCCGCATCAGATTTTTGTGAGGTTTTTTCTCCCTGTGAGGTTTGTGTTCCGGCTGATACCCATTCTGTCCCCCGGACTGTGAACCGCCATACTGATAATTGGTGTTTGGATTGTAATAATTATATTGATTATCCATAAGATTACCTGCTTTCTTCTGGTTTTTTCTTTTTACGCTTATATCATAGCTTTGGTTTGTGATAAAACTGTGTTCAATCCTTTAACAAAAGTTGAAAAAGAGAGGCTCTGGCAGCCGCGTCTGACATTACATATCATCCGGCTTTCCTGGCCTCTCTTTTCTGATTCACTGCTTTTTACAGATCTATGAAATTGATATCATAATCATCTGAGTCCTTTTGCTTCTTTCCGCTCTTGCCTGTACGGTTCTTCCCAGACGCTCCGGTCTCTGTAGAGATATCATCGTCATCTTCGCCGTATTCGTCTTCATCATCAAACTCCGAGTCAAAAAAACCGTCATCATCATACCCGGACTCATCGTCGTATTCATCGTCAAAGTCATCGTCATCGTACCCGTCGTCTTCATACTCATCGTCGTAGTACTCATCATCTTCTTCGGCTTCATCTGCCAAAGATTTCTTCCCTGACTTTTTCTCTGTATCCTCCTCCTCATCATCGAACGGGATATCATACTCATCATACAGGTCATCCAGCTCCTGATTCCGGTGTACCAGCTTGACCGCAAAAATAATCATCAGGATAAGAAGCAGAAGACATACCGCAACCCCTGCCACAAAGACAGGAAGGATATGTTCGCTGATAAACGCTCCCACAGCCCCCGGAAGCGCCGGAGCTGTCTCTTCCTCTTCCACGGGTTCCGGAGCCTCAAAGTATTGATATGTCCCATCTTCGGAATCGTACTGGTACAGGCTCTCCTGTCCTGTACGCGTATTTAACGCATAAATGAGATAATATCTGTCAGATACAGACGGGTCAGACCAGATCGGGAAAACCTGATCCTGGACAGTAAGTTCAGACTCCTGATAGTTATCCGGCAGATTCACCTCCCCGGGCTTGTCAAGAGGGATAATGGAAGTCGTATCAGAAATCGTAAGCTGGGCAAAAGGAGCAAATGTTGCATCCTCTGTATTGAACAGGAAAAAGCTTCCTGCTCCAGAGCTGTCAATCAGATAGCCCAGATACACTCCTGCCTCACTTACTACAAATTTCCGTTCCGCACCATTGAACGTCATCGTAGTCTCAGAATATCCCTCCGGGATATCTGTCGTAGTAAAAGCCTCTGAAAAATGATAATCTGTACCGTTTACAGTCACGGTGACACCGGTGTCAGTTCCTGATTCTGATGTCACTGCTGCCGTTGTCGGCGCCACACTCGTTGTTCCGTCGTCGGCTGCCGCGATAGAAATCGCAGAGGAGCCCTGTTCCAGATTTAACGTCTCGCCCGAGGACAGAGCCGCAGAACTGCTGCTCACAGAAAGAGTAGTATCCGTGGCCTGAAGGGCGCGGAATGTCACTGTCGTCCTGAGCTCACTCCCGCTGCCTGTTCCTGTATAAGTCAGAGTACCCGCCCCGTCGGCTGAAAATCCGTCACCGCTGACAAACTCCAGCACAGACGCATCATAACTCATCGTCACGCTTACGCTTCCCACAGTACCGTCGCCGCTTTTCACGACAAGATCTATACCCACATTGTCCCCCACCTTTGCAGAGGGATCTGAGAACATCAAAACCCCGTCCGCCGCAAATACGGCTGTCCCGAATATTGGGATCATCAGGCACAGAGCAAGAATCAGACCAGTTAATTTTTTCAATACTTTCATATAGTTTACCTCTTCTGTATTATGAATAATCTTTGATACAGACAGCACGGCTTCTCTCTGTCTGTCCACTGCCTACTATCATACACGTTCCGGGGAGAAAAGTCCAGCAGTCACTGTCCGCCGGACTCGGTCCCTGTACCGGGGGCTGTACCGCCTCCGCCCGGATCAGTAGAGCCGCCACCTGTGCCGGGATCCGTTCCTCCGCCTGTACCGGGATTAGTCTCACCGCCTGTGCCAGGATCTGTCCCGCCGCCAGGATCAGTGGAGCCGCCTCCCGTGCCGGGATCCGTTCCTCCGCCTGTGCCGGGGTCTGTCCCGCTGCCTGTGTCTGCTCCGCCGGATGGTTCTGACGGAACATAGGCATCTCCCCCCGAAGATGCTCCCGAACCATCATCATACCCGCTGTCATCGTAATAAGCACTGCCTCCATCATCGTATGTCTCGCCAGAAGACCGGGCAGAACTTACTGTATAAGCTATATTACTATTTACAGTCTGCACAGTAGATGAAGGAGTATACCCGGTCGTGCCAAATAAAAACTCGTGGAGCTTTGTCACATTGGATACAAGATCATCCGGAATCACAATACTTCCCAGACCGGAAACTGTATCCGTATAATTATCCTGCGGGAATCCCATGTTTCCAACCAGTTTATATTCGCTGTATGCTGTTGCATACGTCAGGATTTCCTGGAGGGTGAAGCTGGTGGACACCTGGGGGAATACCTGGTCTATAATCTTGTTCAAAGTCCCCAGATCAGCGGTTTTCGCCTTTTCAAACATCTTCTCGACAACAAGGCGCTGTCGTTCCGTACGGGTGAAATCACCGCCTGCTGTAGAACGGATGCGGGCATAGGTAGTCGCCTGTGATCCGTCCAGTGTCTGAAGACCGGCATCTGTAAGATAATTTGCCGTTTTTCCAGCAAATTCAGCAGTTTCCGGAAGGAACTGATTGACGTATGGTATCTCTTCTTCTGTCACTTCAATCTCCACTCCGCCGAGCAGATCAATCGCATCTGCAATAGCGCCGAAATCAACTGTCACATAATCTTCTATATCCAGATCCAGATTCATATTCAGCATATTGATTGCAAGAACGGGACCTCCATAGCTATATGCAGCATTACACTTCTGGTATGTACCTTCCGACAAATCAAGCAGAGTATCACGGTATACCGAAACCAACTTAATCTCTTTTGTCTCATTATTCAGACTCGCTACAATGATACAATCCGTCCGATTGCCCTCTCCAAGATTTCCATCACGCGAATCAACCCCAAACAGAGCTACATTTGTGTATCCATCGCCAAGATCAACCTCTTTATTCAATTTCACTTCTTCATTAATAACAATATCTTCCGCCTTAATATCCTGCGTGTCGATCTTACTCCACTTAGCATACACATACGCCACAGCTCCAAAAACGGCGCAAAGAATAACGCATGCTGTGATAAGCAACACCCGCTGCCACATCTTTAACCGTGTGAACCAGTTCCCTTTTTTCGCACGTGCGCGCCTGCGCCCTCTGCGTCTTACGTTTTTTGACATTTTTCTCACCTATAATTAAGTATTTATACACTTTTTTCATAGTACAACAAAGTATGACAGGATTCAAGTGATTTTTTATCGATTATAGTCATATGCTGTACGGATTTCCAGAAGGTTCTTGCTTCAATCAAAACGCATACTTTCCCATTCTGATTTGAACGTAAAACATAATAATCATATTGGGTATTAAATGCAATGTCGAAAAAATAGCTATTTTCTCCTACGGCTGAGATGATATTGTACGCTTACTTATTGTCAGCTACCTTTTCATATAACTTGTCAATAATTTCTTTATCTAATTTACTAGAAAACTTTCTTGCAAAAAAACATCCACTATTCATAATTAAATCATAATCATTTAAGAAAAAAGTATAAGGTTTTCCTCTATTCCAATCAATAAACCTTTTTATAGATTTATAATCATCGTTTTTAAAACCGATTGTATTCTTATAAAACCTGCTATTATAAAGTAACGTTTGGACAAATATCTCATCCGCACAATAACTGAATCTAAACGTCTTTTTTATCCAGTTCTTTTCACTTAAAATATATCTGACAAACTCATCAGTAATACTTATCCAGTTTGCTCCTTTTCTAAATTCAAGCGGCGTGTCCTTAATTCTATTCACTTTTAAAAATTTTTGGATACATAATTGAACATAATGGAATTTACCAAAAAACCATTTTTTTAATTTATTATTGCTTCTAGCCCATGTAATCAAAAAATGATAATATTTAATTCTTTCCAAAACCTGCCCACTAATGTCTTTGTGATTGTCAAAGCAAACGAACTCTCTATCCGAATTGTCAAAAAAAACATGTATAGTGTCTTGGCTGACAAGCGGCATATCAATTCCGGAAAGTAAATGATAATATTTATATTTTTTCTTAGAGGCTTCTTCAAATAATATAAGTTCACACTCTATTTGTCTGTAGCTCCCCCACCTAACGTCTAACCTTTTAGTAAAAAATAGATGACTTTTTCTTACTACACTTTTAAAATACTTAAAATTAAAATCCTTCCATTTTTTATCTATATGAAGGTAAATATCATTACGTTCGTCATCAATAAGTTTTAAGACTTTCTCTAAAATATATGGCTCATCATGTGCTATGATCAAATAAGCATGTTTCATTTTATACCATCCTTAATTTATTTTTAATAGGAAAATCAAACAATATTAACGGATCAATTATATTATCAGCGTGTTCTGCAAAACATAGTATATCTGAAACATTCCAAGACTAACTCCTGCTGTCTGTGTATCAATTTCTATTAGAGTGTTTAATTAAATATTAAAAAATGGTGTGGAAAATTTCACCTTCAAATAATACCCTAACCCGGATAAACCGGAAAAGTTTATTTTATATATTTCCCCTTTGTGTTACTCTAAAGAAAAAGGGGGTTTT
>CALWDM010000060.1 GCA_944376695.1 uncultured Mediterraneibacter sp.
AGAGCCAGGCCTTGCACAGACCTGGCTCTTATTCTTTGCAAAAAAGTGCTGCCGCACTAATTTAGTGCGACAGCCCCATCTTACTATAGAAGAATATAAAAAGCTTCCGGAGGACAGAAGGCGCATATGCGGTGATTTGAGAAAACAGGATTCCGGAAGCGCGGAGCTCACCCTGAAGGGAGAGGGAGCGCTGACAGGACTTTATGAATACCGCCCCGGAAAGCGCTGGAGCGAGAAGACCATCGGCTACATTCCGGTCATCCCGGCGGGAGACCCCGGCGAACAGGTGTGCTGTGTGCGCATCTTAGGGCGTTCCGTGTCAAAGACGATACTTCTGCCCCTTCTCTTTCTCTGCCTTGTGGCAGGGATTGTGCTGGGTATCCTGTGGTATCTGGGCGAGGAAGAGACACCGGGACTGGATGAATCCCAGATCGCCTACCATGTAGAGGGGATGGTGAACAGCGATCCCAGCCAGATTATGCTTCCGGGAATCAGCCAGATCACGGCTCAGGCGGGAGAGACCCATGTGGAGCATGTGCTTTTTAACCCGGAAGGGAATCCCTGCTATTTCAAATTTCATCTGATAAGGGAGGACACAGGGGAAGAGCTGTATACCTCAGGTCTGGTGGAACCGGGAAATGCGGTTATGGAGTTTGATCTCACAGAACCGCTGGAAGCAGGAAGCTATGATGTGACTGTGCAGGTGGAGACCCATCCGGTGGAGGATCCGGAAGGCGAGATGAATCAGGGAGCGGTCAGGACAACGCTGGTAGTAGAGCAGGAGTAGTCTCAGGTATTTTGATTTTTCAGACATTTTTGCGGGCCAGAGCAAGGGCAAAAGAGAAGGGAAAGGAAAGGCTATGAGCAGAATATTAACAGAGAAAGCGCCGGAGACAGGCACGAAGCAATACCGCAGGAAAGAAGGCTGCTGGCATTATATCCCGGCGGCGAGAGAAGCGGAGGAGGGGATCACGCCCCAGAAAGCGGCGGGGGATATCGGATATCCCTGGAAGAAGAAGCCGGAAGCAGTACTGCTGGGAACAGGCGGAGAAGCGCCGGTCAGCCCCTTTCGCGCAAAGCTGGGATACAGTCAGAAGGTGCTGGGCTATATCCCCTGTGAGGATGAGGAGGGGGCGCTGGTTTATGTGCGGGTCATAGGGAGAAGCTGGCTCAGGCTCCTGCTTCCGCTTTTGCTCCTGCTGGTAGTGATCACAGGAGGGCTCTGGTGGTATTTTACCCTCAGCAGCGTTCCGGATCTGGAGGATTCAGCCATCGCCTACCAGATGCCAAATGGGCTGAAGAATGAGGACCCAAGCCAGATCATGATTCCGGGGATCAGCGGATTTACCCTGGAGGAGGGCGGCACCCGCATTGAGCATGTGCTTTACAATCCGGAAGGAAACCCCTGCTATTTCAAGTACCGGATCATGCTCCGGGATACGCAGGAGGTACTCTATGAGTCCGGCCTTGTGAAGCCGGGGACTGCGATTA
Source organism: uncultured Mediterraneibacter sp. (assembly GCA_944376695.1). Classification (GTDB taxonomy): domain Bacteria; phylum Bacillota; class Clostridia; order Lachnospirales; family Lachnospiraceae; genus Mediterraneibacter. Next base: position 1,492 of record CALWDM010000060.1, read on the forward strand.
TGGAGTTTGATCTGAACCGGACGCTTGAAGCGGGCTCCTATGATGTGACTGTGCTGGTGGAGACGACCTCCGTGGAGGACCCGGAGGCGGAGATGAACCGGGGCGCGGTGAACACGACGATCACAGTCGAATAGACCCGCGGCGCTGTGAAGACGGCGATCACGGCCGGACAGGCCCGCGGCGCTGAGAAGACGAGATAAAATTCTGTCAAAACGGAGTGGAAAACAATGAGATTAACAGAAAGGACCGATGCTCTTTGTACAAAGAGCTTTCGCGATAAAAACAGGAATCTCTGGAAATACATACCAGTGAAACAGGCGGACGGCAGAAGGATTACCCCAAAGGATATTGCCGGGGATACCGGCTGCCGGTCCGGGAAAACGCCGGTGGGTATACTGACAGGCAGGGGGCGATCCGGGAAGGAGAGAAGAAGCTGTACATCCTTCCTTTCCGCGCAAAGCCTGGTTATAGCCAGAGAGAAGCCGGATACATTCCCTGCGAGGACGAGGAGGGAAACCTGCGGTATGTGAGAGTGATGCGGAAGTCTGCGGTGAAGCTCCTGCTCCCGGTTTTTCTCCTTGCGCTTATGGCCGGAGGGCTCGGAGGGTATCTCCTGTGGCAGGGAAGGCCGGTTCTGGAGGAGTCGGCTGTCGCTTACCAGATGCCGGGCGGGGTGAAGAACGAGGAGTCCGACGAGATCCTGGTGCCCGGATTTGGAACGATCACCATGGACGCAGACAGCACGACAGTACACGCTGCTCTGGCCAATCCGGAGGGGAATCCCTGCTACTTTAAGTATCAGATCAGACTGTCCGATACCGGGGAGCAGATCTATGAGAGCGGATGGCTTGAGCCGGGCACGGCTGTTACGGAGTGGGATATATCAGAGAAGCTCCCGGAAGGGGAATATCCTGTCCAAATCCTTGTGCAGACAGCAAGTCTGGAGAATTATAAAGAGGAAATGAACCAGGGAGTGGTAAACGCGGCATTGGTGGTGAGATAAGATGAGAACAGGACGAAAAAGCATTTTCATTCGTCTGGCCTGCACCCTTCTTGCACTCAGCCTGCTCTCGGGCTGCGCCCCGTCCGGGGCAGAGGCGGCGGAAGCGGCGGAGCAGGGGGCGGACCAGATCGCGGCAGGTGATCTGGAGTTTACAGTACAGCAGGTGGACTACCGGGACAAGGTACAGCCGCCGAATCCTATGGGGTATTATGATTACTATCCCGAGGAGGAAGGATACCATTATCTGGTTCTGTCCGGCAGCGCTGTCAATGCGGGGGATACAGACTTTGATCCTGACAGCTTCCACGTGGAGGCGCAGACAGGGCGTACCATAAGAGAAGGGAAGCTTCTCATTGTCACTGCGCCCGGAGCCGAGTTCTGGGATGTACTCCCGGCAGGGCAGACTGGCGGCGAGTGGGGATTTTATCTTTTTGCCCTTCTAAAGGACAGTGAGGAAGCGGACAGCATCAGTATTTTCTATAACGACGACTTTCATAAAAGTGAGGAGGGGGAAGAGTGGGACCGGCAGATACGGCTCACACTCTGATATGGAAATAAAACCGGGCACAAGATAAAACCGGGCGCAGGATAAAACAGAGCGCGATCTGTTTTTCTTGACAATCCGAAAGCCTTCGCTATATAATGAAAACGAAATGTAAAAGAATACTGCTGAGAGCAGAGGACCGGAAGTACCGGTAACAAAAGCATTTTTACTAAGGAGGGCAGAGGATTATGAACACATTAATCATTGTACTGATCGCCGCTGTGTGTCTGATCGTTGCGTATGCGCTGTACGGACGGTGGCTGGCGAAGAAATGGGGGATCGACCCGAAAGCGAAGACCCCGGCGGTCCTTCACAACGACGGGCAGGACTATGTGCCTACAGACGGCTGGACAGTCTTCGCCCATCAGTTTTCTTCCATCGCGGGCGCGGGCCCTGTCACCGGCGCGATTCAGGCGGCGGCGTTCGGCTGGCTGCCGGTCCTTCTGTGGATCCTGCTGGGAGGGATCTTCTTCGGAGCGGTGACGGACTTCGGAGCGCTCTACGCGAGTGTCAAAAATGACGGAAAGTCCATGGGGCTTCTGATTGAGAAATATATCGGAAAAGCGGGGCGGAAGCTGTTTCTCGGTTTCTGCTGGCTGTTCTGCCTGATCGTGATCGCGGCGTTCGCCGATATGGTGGCGGATACCTTCAACGCCTATGTGGTGACAGACGGGGCCCAGGCCCTTTCTGAAAACGCGGAGGTAAACGGGGCTGCGGGAAGTATCTCCCTGTTTTTCATCCTGTTTGCGGTCGTGTTCGGCGTGGTGCAGCACAGGGTAAAACTGACCGGCTGGAAGGAAGTCGTATTCGGACTGCTGTGCACGGTGCTCGCGTTTGTATTCGGTATGAATTTCCCGGTGATTCTGGGCAAGGATATGTGGGTGTACATTGCATTCATCTATATCTTCCTGGCGTCAGTTCTCCCCATGTGGTTCGTGATGCAGCCCAGGGATTATATGTCGACCTTTATGTTCGCGGGAATGATCGCGGGCGCGGTGCTGGGGCTGATCTTCGCCCATCCGTCCATGAATCTTCCGGCGTTTACCGGATTCCGTAACGAGAGTCTGGGGACTCTCTTTCCGATCCTGTTCGTGACGGTCGCCTGCGGCGCGGTGTCCGGATTCCACAGCCTGGTGTCCTCCGGCACGTCTTCCAAGACGATTTCCAATGAAAAGGACATGCTGAAGGTCGGCTTCGGGGCAATGGTGCTGGAAAGCCTTCTGGCTGTCATCGCCCTCTGCGTGGCGGGCGCGGCTGCGAGTGCGGACGGCACAGCGGCAGTGGGGACGCCGTTCCAGATCTTCTCCTCAGGAGTCGCGGGTTTCCTGGAGATGTTCGGCATCCCGGTCTATGTGGCCCAGAGCTTTATGACCATGTGCGTGTCCGCCCTGGCATTTACGACTCTGGACTCCGTGGCGCGTATCGGGAGGATGTCCTTCCAGGAGCTGTTCAGCGTGGATGACATGAAGCACGCGGAAGGCTGGAGGAAAGTTCTGTGCAACAAGTATTTCGCAACAGTCATTACGCTGGCATTCGGCTACATCCTGACCCAGGTCGGATATTCCAATATCTGGCCGCTGTTCGGAAGCGCGAATCAGCTTCTGAGCGCGCTTGTGCTCATTACGCTGTGCGTCTTCCTGAAAGTGACGGGAAGGACAATGAAGACGCTGGTACCGCCGTTTGTGATCATGCTGATCGTGACGTTTACAGCGCTGGTGCAGAGATTTCTCGCCCTGGTGCAGGCCTTTTCCGCCGGGACAGGCGTGTTTATGGCGGAGGGGCTGCAGCTCATCGTCGCAGTGCTTCTGATGATACTCGGAGTGACGATCGTAATCACTTCGGGAAAAGAGCTGATCAAAAAGAGAGCAGAGAAATAAAAGCTTCTGATTCTGGAGCTTCAGGACTGAAGTATCCAGTGAAGAGATGAGGAAGGGCCAGCCCCTCCGGCAGATGCCGGAAGGACTGGCCCTTTGTCATATACCGCAGCCGAAACTAGGCGCGGTGCTTTCTTATCCGTATGATCACCGCCCCGCTGACTGCAAGCATCAGAAGGGAGGCAAATACAGGAACAGATGTGTCGCCGGTACCCGGTGTGCCTGAGCCGCTGCCCGTGCTGCCGGCTGTATTGCCGCCTGCGCTTCCGGTTACAGCGCTGCCTGCATTGCCGGAAACGTTGCTGCCTGTCCCGCCGGATGTCCCGCTGCCTGTGGCCGGGAGCGTTACAGTGAACGTATCGCTGTAGGAATTTTCTCCGATCGTCAGCACAGCTGTGTAAACGGCAGAGCCATTGGCTGTCGCTGTCGCTTCCGTCGTCTGGCTGGTCACTGTGCAGGTATCGGTCACGGTGTCGCCGCACTGAGCGCAGGTCACAGATGCAGTGCAGGAGGAGTGATCAGCGGACCAGCTAAATACAGGGTTTCCGTAGGAATGTCCGCTGGCCGGGATCACGCCTTCTGTGGTACCCGTATAGGTCTGTCCGCCGAATTCCGCACTGGCGGTAAAGATCATCTTTCCCTCAGTAGTACAGCCGGCTTCGATCTCTGTACTGCTGGTCACTGTACAGTCAACAGCCTGAGAGCTGCCGTCAGTATGGTTAAATGTAGCTGTGGCGGAAGAATGATCTTCAGACCATGTAAATACAGGGGCCATATATCCGCTTACCGTGATCCGGTAGACAACGTCTCCGGCAAGGATATCCGTCGTGCCGGGCGCGGTTCCTGTGACTGTGAGCTGGAGGCATTCTTTGTCCGGCTCTATCCTGATGACATGAGCATAGGCGCTGGCCGTGCTGGTGGAGGGATAGAGCGCATAGTAAGTGTCGCCCACACTCGCCGCGATCAGATATTTGCCGCCGTCTGTGATCTCCTCCGCGCTGGTCACCCGGACATAGCCCGGAATCTCGCTGTCGGCAGCTCTGCTGTTGTCTGCCGGACGGAAGAGCGCCATATCGTTGGCGTTGGACGAGTCCACACTCTTGGTGCGGTCAAAAGTATTTTTGCCGTCGCGCCAGTAGTAAAGATATTTCGAGGCTGACGTGTCATACAATCTGAAAGTATCGGCTGCCGACCCGCTTGTCAGTGTAAATTGAGCGGAGGCAGACATGCCCGGACACTGGGCGGAGTTGCCGGACAGGTTGAGGTAGACGGTGTTTCCCTCGCCGTCCGTACTGGAAATCACCCAATTTTCTCCGCTCTTTGTAAAGGTATACAGGGCGCTCCCAAGACCGGTAACCTCTCCTGTATAGCTGCTGTCAGTCCCCAGATTTCCAGGACAGTCTCCCAGGACTTCTGAGTAGAGAACGGCAGCAGTCTCTGCCGAAGCGACGCCCGGATCCATTACCTGCACCTGGGCGCCGGCAGGCAGGATAAAAGTCTGAGAATCTCCGGCCTCTACAGAAGCATTTTCCAATGCCGCAGGCGCTACGGTGACGGTGTACTCGATTCCAGAGTTTGTGTCTGTAAAGGTGACAGTACCTTCTTTTTTGCCTGAGAAGGTGACTGTGTAGCTTCCGTCTTTATTGTCTACAGCGGTAACGCCCAGGATCTCTGTATCAATATTGTCATATCCCGCAAATGCTTCATAAACGGTCATGCTGTATTCGCCGTACAGAGGGACGTTCAGGCTTCTCTCATTGCCGATCGACGCATCGGGGGCGATGTCGGCGATGGGGATGTTCTTATAGAGTGCGGTTGCGCTTGCGCTTTCATACAGAAGCCCTACTGAGCCGTCCTCCAGTTCGGTCAGACAGGAGTAAGCGTAATAGCCGCCATTCTGAGTGACAGAGTAATTGTATTTCCAGTCGATGCTGCCGTCCTCCTGGACCAGGCCTACATAGATTTTGCCGTTGGCACGGCTGCTGCCGGTGGGGCAGGAGAGCAGGATAGCCGTCTTGCCGTCGATCAGCTGGGAGTATACGATCGCGTTGATCTGGCAGCCGGTGTGGATGTCTGCGCCGGGCGTATTATGACGCTCCGACCAGGTCGCCCCGCCGTCTGTGGATACGGCATAGCCGCCGTGACGGGCGAACATGTAAAGCTTACCGTCTGCCTCCACCACAGTTGCCTCTGAGGTCTGCCAGGAGAGTTCTTCGCCTCTCTCCCAGGTCTTTCCGTTATCGTCGGAATAGATCACGCTGCTTTTTCCGTCCGCATTATAGAAGGTATAGCAGGGGAAGACGATCCTCCCAGCAGATGTGGTGAGACCGCGTCCGGGGCCAACGCCGTAAAATTTTGCAGTGTCGCTGGAATCTCCCGTGCGTACCTGTTCATTGAGGATGGACGGCGCAGACCATGTCGCTCCCCCGTCTTTGGAGGTGACGAGCCACAGATAGGTCGCTGCCGTAACATGCAGGTCTGCGTTGTAGTAAAATACATTCTGCTGCACATATTTGCCGCTGCCCAGCTGCGCGCAGTAGATTTTTTCCCTGTCGGCATTGTAGAGGTAATACCACTGATCCACATAGTAATCTGTGCCCTTGTCGGATGTGTCAATGACAGGGGCATATCCGTCAGCGCCAAAATCGCCCACATAATGGGTATAGGCGGTCTGATTTTTGGGAACAGGAGAAGAATACAGTACCAGGCGGTATTTGCCGTCGATCTCCTCATATCCGCTCTTCTCCAGGGGCTTGTTCGGAGCGGTATTCAGGGCCACGCCGCCGGGGAAGAGATCCGCCAGCAGATAGATGGCACCGTCTTTTCCCTGGATCATAGCCGGGTCGATGAAAGCAGTGGCGTTGGAGTGTTTTGCGTCCGTGCTGTCGTTGAAATAGTTCGGGAAGCTGTATGTCCACGTCTTTCCGCCGTCAGTGGATTTGCTGATGATCGTGTCGAGTGCGCACGCGTCGCCCGCGTGGTTCCAGCGTGCGTCGATCGCAGCCAGAAGGCTGCCGTCGTCAAGCGTGATCAGTGACGGGATCCGGAAATTTGTACTGCCGCCTGTGCCGGAGGGAAAAGGCTGTCCCTCTGTCGTTCCGGTGGAGCTGCTGCCGTTTGGCAGGATTTGCGCCGGTACTTCTGTCTCCTCGTAGAGATATACCGAATAGGCCTCTGTGCCAGCGCCCCATCCGTTAGAAGTATATGTCAGATAATAAGTTGTGCTATCGATCGTTCTGCTGATCGTGTAAAGGCCGTCCTCTTCAGTTTCCTTGATCTGGAGCGTCTGCGCCTCTGTGCCGGCCTGGGCTGAACCGGCGTTGATATTTATGTATCCGCCTCCCGCTGTCTGGCTGGCGATCGTATAGCCTCCATCAACAGCAGAGATTGTCCATGCGTGCGCATGGGTGCCCGCGTGCTGGGACATCGTACAGTCCGTGGGGGTCAGCGTGTCCCCGGCGCTATTGACCGTGCAGCGGTCCAGCTTTGTAGTCCCGTTTGTGAGATGTAAAATCCTTAATTTTTGGTTAGCCGGAACCGTGGATGTAACAATTGAAAAGGTTCCGCCGTCTGCGACGGTATCAGTTACTTTCTGATATTCGACCGATACCGGAAGGGTGTCCTCCGTTGGGGCAGAACTGCCTTCCGAATCTGCGGCTGATGCATACGCCGGCAGCGCCGAGGTCAGCATAAGAACGCTGACTGCCGCAGACATAAGCCTTCGCCAATTTGTTTTTTTCATTCCTTTTCCTCCTTGTTTTTTCTATGATCCTCCGGTGGACGCCGGAAGATCATGGACAGGCGTTTTCGCCTATTTGGTATTCTACCATTTTATGGGAGGATTTTCACTATATTATTTGCCTAAATTGGCGGAGGGTTTTCTGTAAGAAATAACGAAGAGACGAAAACGCTGGCGGACAGGGGGAGGCGGCCTCATCTTGTCTTTTGTTTTTACCAATGGTAAAATAGAACATACACAAAAATCAGTGAAATAATATCAGATGGAATAAGAGAATCAAAGGGAGTCGTGTTATGGCGAAAACATTTAATATTACGGCAGACTGCAAACCATCGCTGCATTACATGGTAGATATATCGGGCCGTCTTGGACAGATAAAAAAGATGATCGATGCAGGACAGTATTTTACAATAAATCGCGCCAGGCAATATGGAAAAACTACAACTTTGCGTGCGCTGGCAAAGTATCTGGAACAGGATTATATCGTCGTAAGCCTTGATTTCCAGCTGATGAGCCACAGGGATTTCGAAGAAGAGGGGGCATTTGTAAGAGCTTTTTCAGAAGCAGTCCTTCGTAAGGCAGGCGGGGGAAAGATTATGCCTGCCGGAATCAGAACAGAACTTCAGACATTGATTGGCAATGGACAGGAGGCGGCGCTGGCCCGTCTGTTTGAAATTATAAGTTCCTGGTGCCGGATGTCTGACAAACCAATTGTATTGATTATCGATGAAGTGGACAGCGCCTCGAATAATCAGGTGTTTCTTGATTTTCTTTCCCAGCTTCGGGGGTATTATATTGACAGGGATGTAACTCCGGCATTCCAGTCGGTCATACTTGCGGGTGTTTATGATATAAAAAATATAAAAAGAAAAATCCGATCTGACGATGACCATAAAAATAACAGTCCGTGGAATATGCGCGAAGGCAACGAGGAAAATGAGAGCTTGCTCTCATTTGACGACTGTCCGCGGGATCATAAGGAGTTAGCTCCTTATGATATTGCTGCAAAGTTCCGGGTCGATATGAGTTTTTCCCGGAAAGATATCGCAGGAATGCTGGAAGAATACGAACAGGATTATCATACAGGCATGAATATTGCGGACATGGCAGGACTTCTGTATGACTATACGTCAGGGTATCCGTATCTTGTGTCATGGCTGTGCAAATGTATTGATGAAGAAATTACGGGAAGGACAGATTTTCCGAAAAGGGAAAGCGCATGGACAAAAGCGGGTTTCCTTGAGGCAGAAAAGATGTTATTGAGTGAGAAAAATACCCTATTTGAATCACTGGTAAATAAACTTTCAGATTATCCCGAATTGAAAAATGTTTTGTACGAACTGCTTTTTACAGGGAAAACAATTCCCTATAATCCATTGAATAAGTATATTGAAACCGCAGAAATGTTTGGGTTTATAAAAAATGAAAATGGAAGCGCAGTAATTTCGAATCGAATTTTTGAGACAGTACTCTATAATCTCTTTATATCAGAAGAATATATGGACAGCAAGATATATGATGCCGGGCTGCGGGAGAAGAATCAGTTTGTGAGCGGCGGGCATCTGAATATGAGAGAGGTCCTTGAAAAATTTGCTGAGAGGTTTGATTATCTGTATGGAGATCAGAATGAAAGCTTTCTCGAAGAAGCTGGCCGCAGATACTTTATGCTGTTTTTAAAGCCGATCATAAATGGAACCGGAAACTGCTATGTAGAACCAGAGACAAGAAACCGGGAGCGAATGGATCTGGTTGTTGACTACCAGGGCGAACAATTTGTCGTGGAGATGAAAATCTGGCATGGAGACGCTTATCACAGACGAGGTGAAGATCAGATCGCGGGGTATCTGGAATATTATGGTTTGAAGAAGGGGTATATGATCAGCTTTAACTTCAATAAGAAGAAAGAGGCAGGGGTCAAAGAGATTGTCGTGGGGGATAAGGTGCTGGTGGAAGCGGTAGTGTAATTAGGAAATAATATATGAAAATATTTTCTGATTCTTTATTAATTGATGCATTGCATAAATCTGAAACAGCGGATTTACTATCATATGAGAGATATTACACAGTCACAGGCTGCGGTGAGAAAGGAAAACACAATGATCACAAGCACAGCAAACGCACAGGTAAAAGAGCTGATCCGGCTGATGAAGAAGAGCCGCGCCAGGGAAGAGGCGGGCGTTTTTATCGTGGAAGGACCGCGCATGGCGGGAGAGCTTACCGGGGATCCCGCATGGAAGGAGCGGATCGACCGGATTTATCTGTCAGAGAGTTACTCGGGGAAACATAAAGAAGACGTAGAAGAGCTGGGAAAAACATACAGGATGGAGATCCTGGCGGACCATGTATTCACCCATGTGTCAGATACCAAGTCGCCCCAGGGCATCCTTGCCGTGGTCAGGAGAAAAGAATATGGCCTGAGGGATATCACTGGCGGCGAGCCGGGAAATCCCCTTGTTGTCGTACTTGATAATCTCCAGGACCCGGGAAATCTGGGCACGATCTTCCGGACCGCGGAAGCGGCAGGGGCGACGGGAATCCTGTTGAGCAGAGATTGCGTGGACATCTATAATCCAAAGGTGATCCGTTCTACCATGGGGGCAGTGTTCCGGCTGCCGTTTCTGTATGTGGATGATCTTCCGGGAGCGGTCTGCGAATTGAAGCAAGAAGGGATACGAGTTTTTGCCGCCCATCTGGAAGGCAGGAATGCTTACGATCAGGAAGATTATTCCGGCGGGACCGCATTTCTCATAGGAAATGAGGGGAACGGCCTGAGGGGTGAGGTGGCAGAGTGCGCGGACTGCCGGGTACGCATCCCCATGCAGGGGCGTGCGGAATCGCTGAATGCCGCGGTGGCCGCGGCAGTGCTCATGTTTGAGGCTGGAAGGCAGAGGAGGCAGTAAGCGATGAAACCAAAAGAGAGAGGAAGCTGTGAGATTACATGGTAGATATATCGGATCGTCTGGAACAGATAAAAAAGATGATCGATGCAGGTCAGTATTTTACAATAAACCGTGCCAGGCAATATGGGAAAACGACAGCTTTGTGCGCACTGGCAAAGTATCTGGAACAAGAGGTCCTTAGGAAAGTCAGCGGAGAGGAAAAGTGCCTGGATAAAAGCAGGATTTCTTGAGGCGGAAAAGATATTACTGAGCGAGAAAAATACCTTATTCGAATCACTGGTCAATAAACTCATGGATGATCCCGAATTGAAAAATGTTCTTTATGAATTGCTTTTTACAGGGAAAGCAATCCCATATAATCTTTTGAATAAGTATATTGAAACCGCAGAAATGTTTGGGTTTATAAAAAATGAAAAGTTGCTGTAAAGTATTGAGAGGAAAGTAAATGACTATTAAAAGCATAATTGAACAATTTGATACCACGCCATTTTTATTTATCGGATCGGGGCTTTCACGGAGATATTTAAATCTTCCAGACTGGAAAGGCTTGTTAAAATATTTTGCAGAAAGAATCTCAGATAATGAATTTGTGTACGAATCATACGAGAATAAGGCAAAGGCATTGCAATGTAAAGCGGGGGTTATGCCGAAGATTGCAGAATTGCCGGACAGTCTTGTGATAAATGAAGAGGATTATTTGGAATTTCAAGAAAAAAGTGCATATCTTGCAGCAAAACTTATGACCATCTTTATGGAATATCCGATTATATTTCTGGGATATTCTATAAATGACAGTAATATTCGGAATATTATTAAATCGATAGTGGTTTGTCTGGATACTGCACAACTTCAAAGATTAGAAAACAGATTTGTATTTGTGGAATATGATCCAACTGTAAAGACAGAAGAAGTAGCACCCTATACTATTTTGATTGAAGATAAAGCATTGTCAATGAAAAAAATACGATTAAAGGATTTCTTGCCCCTTTACAACGCTATAGCTAATAAAAAGGCGAAACTTCCAGTGCGGATACTGCGTAGATTTAGACAAGAATTGTATGAGTATACAATTACAAATACTCCTACTGAGAATTTACGTGTGGCATCGATTGATGACTCGAGAGTTGGGGATGAGGAATTAGTGCTTGCTATAGGTAAGGCATCAGAATTTGGTCTTAAAGGTCTGAGTGGTTTAGACGGGAATGAGTGGTATAGAAATATTATTTTAGATGATTTGAAATTTACAGCAGACGAACTACTGAAATATGCTTTTCCTAAATTGACAAGCCAAAATTCGGGTAGACTCCCCTTGAATAAATATTTATCGGAAGCAGAAGGAACTTTTGAACAGTGTAGAAAGATTGCAGAAAATCAAACATTTGACAATATAATATCAGCTACGATTAAAAAGAATAGGAGATATTTATGAATGATACTGATATTCTTAAAAATGTTAGTGCAACTGTACGTTCGGATATACGGCGGTTGATTCGTATTTATGATTATTTGAAATGGGGGAAAGCAAAAGAGCTTTCTGACTAAAGCGACTGTAAACAGACACCGTACAGAAAACCCTTTTTAAAATCTGTGTACCTTTCAATCGCAGCGCTTATATATAAACACCGGATCTGACAGCACATAATTAACATATTCTGTTACAAAACGGATTATACATTATATTTCAATAAAAGTAAATAGCAAAAACCAGCATCATTTTCAACAAAGGATGTATATGAGCAAGAAGTCTTAAAGCAGGCAAGCAGAAGCGCAGTTGTAGTTCAGATGGCTTTGGCGACGCTCTTTTTCGTGACGCAGATATTTACCGGAGGAGGCGTCAATTGGGGATTGTGGGCGCTTGTTCGTATCTTCTCCTATCCAGTGAGGTGATGGCAAATATGGATGATAAGCTGATATTAAAAAATCGTCTAAAAGAAACACGGACCGAATTGAAATTGTCACAAAGTCAACTGGCGGATATGGTTGGCGTTTCTCGGAACACGATCAGTTCTATTGAAACGGGGCAGTTTAGTCCTACTGCAAAGTTAGCACTGGTTTTGTGTATCGCCCTTGATAAAAAATTTGAAGAATTATTTTACTTTGATTAGTGTACGGATATGATTTTAGGTGGGATGCTGGATAAGGTTTGAACGGAAAACATGCGTAAAGCCTTGAAAGATCAATGGTTTTTGAGGAACAATAGCTGAATGTAAATTTATGCAAAATACTTGAATTTTTATGCATAAAGATGTATACTGACAAATATTCTCAGAGCAGGCGGGAACGATATGAGACCATTACTTGACCTGACAAAAGAATACGGGCTTGTCCTGGACGGCGGAGGCGCCAGAGGGGCTTACCAGATCGGTGCGTGGAAGGCGCTTAAGGAAGCCGGGGTAAAGATCGCCGCAGTGGCAGGGACTTCTGTGGGGGCGCTCAACGGGGCGCTGATCTGCATGGATGATCTGGAGAAGGCAGAGAAAATCTGGAGCGAGATGGAGTTCTCCCATGTGATGTCAGTGGATGACGAATGGATGAGGCAGTTCTTCCAGGGGGAGCAGAAGCTGGGGGATATCCTGAGCGAGCTGAGGAGGATCCTGCGGGAAGGGGGCGTGGACGTGGGACCGCTCCGCAGGCTGATCCGCGAAAACGTGGATGAGGACAGGATCCGGAACTGCGGGAAAGAATTCTGTATTGTCACATTTTCCCTGACGGACTTTAAGGAACTGAAGCTGAGCATCTCCGATATCCCAGAAGGGCAGCTCGAAGATTTCCTGCTGGCGAGCGCTTACCTGCTTGGGTTCAGGAATGAACCCATGGAGGACGGCAGACGGTATATTGACGGCGGTTTTGTCGACAATGTGCCTGCGGATGTCCTTGCTGAGAGAGGATATACAGACCTGATCGAGATCCGCATCTACGGACCGGGGCGGGAGCCGAGAGTAAGGCTGCCTGAGGACGGAGAGATATACCGGATCGGTCCCCGGGTCAGGCTGGGGAGCATCATCGAGTTTGACCGGGAGCGCAGCCGGCAGAACATGAAGATTGGGTACTATGACGCCAAGCGGATGCTGTACGGTCTGGAAGGGATCATTTACTACATCGACCAGGAACATACGGAGAGCTGGTATGAGCGCAGGATGAGGGACCTGACCGGGATGGAGAAGCGCGCCCTTGCCATTGTGCTGAAGCTTCCGGTCTCAGCCACGGACAAGGAGCTGTACATGGGGATGCTGGAGGCGTCTGCGAAGCTCCTGCGTGTGCCAAAGTACCGCATTTATACAGTGGATGAGCTGAGGCGGGAAGTCAGGGAACGTTATGAACGGCTGGCAGAGTTTGAGATAATGGCAGAGCTGCCGGATTTCACAGATCAATTTATAAAGATAGAGAGGGATAGGAGCATGGATTTAAAAGGAAGAAATTTTCTGACACTGAAGGATTTTACACCGGAGGAGATCACATATCTGATCGACCTTGCGGCGGATGTAAAAGAGAAAAAGAAACAGGGCGTCCCGGTGGACCACTGGCGCGGGAAGAATGTGGCGCTGATCTTTGAAAAAGACAGCACCCGCACCCGCTGCTCCTTTGAGGTGGCGGCCCATGATATGGGGATGGGAACCACCTACCTCGGGCCAACGGGCTCCCAGATGGGCAAGAAGGAGAGCATCGAGGACACGGCGAGAGTGCTGGGCAGGATGTATGACGGCATAGAGTACCGCGGCTTCGGCCAGGAGATCGTTGAGGAGCTGGCGAAGTACGCCGGGGTTCCGGTGTGGAACGGGCTGACCAATGAGTACCATCCCACGCAGATGCTGGCGGACATGCTGACGATCCGGGAGAATTTCGGAAAGCTCAAAGGGCTGAAGCTGGTCTACATGGGAGACGCCCGCTACAATATGGGAAATTCCCTGATGATCGCATGTTCCAAACTGGGGCTTCATTTCGTTGCGTGCACCACAGAGGAGTATTTCCCGAATGCAGAGCTTGTGGCTCAGTGTGAGGAATACGCAAAAGAGTCCGGGGCGACCATCACGCTTACCTCGGACGTAAAGGCGGGGACAAAGAACGCGGACGTGATTTACACGGATGTGTGGGTGTCCATGGGCGAGCCGGACGAAGTCTGGGAGAAGAGAATCAAAGAGCTGTCCCCCTATAAGGTGACAAAGAACGTGATGGCAAATGCCAGCAAAGACGCCATCTTCCTGCACTGCCTGCCGGCGTTCCACGACCTGAAGACAAAGATCGGGAAAGAGATAGGCGAGCGGTTCGGTATCGAGGATATGGAAGTAACGGACGAAGTGTTCGAGTCTGAGCAGTCAAAAGTGTTTGACGAGGCGGAGAACCGGATGCATACGATCAAGGCGGTCATGATGGCGACCCTGGGAATGGAATAGAGAAAATGATATCCGCAGTCTGCGGCTGCATCGCGGTTCCGCGCCGTTCAGCGCTTCCGGCCGCCCATGCAGCACAGCACTGCGGATCTTTTATTATCCGAACAAAAAAACAACACAATCTGTATTGTGTTGTTTTTTTGTTGCCACATAAGTAAATCAAAATTTTGTTAAACATAAAACTACATGATTTTACATATTCTGTCAATACAAAATTTACAATATATTCAAAAATTAGGTTCTGTTTACATATTTTAAACAAAAAACCGTCCAGTGTTTTGTGCATTTTGCCTGTCTAAAATAGAGACAATTCACTGCCCGGACAATAAAACAATAACACAATACATATTGTGTAGTTTTTTTGAAAGAAAAACAAAACTCTTAAAGTATGGTATGGATTGCAGAGCAGAAA
>CALWDM010000061.1 GCA_944376695.1 uncultured Mediterraneibacter sp.
AATAAAAAGTTGCCCTTGTTTCGGCTCGTAAGGGCAAAAACAAGGGCAAACAGATAAGGTTTGAACGGAAAACAGGCATGAAGCCTTGAAAAATCAATAGTTTTTGAGGATTAGATAGTTAAATCAATAATTATCTTTTTTGCATGGCCCTTATACGCTGCTTCATAAGAACTGAATCTGCTGTCCATATCATCAAAGTAGTTTTCCGTCTTTACGATCGGAGTTCCGTTATAGTTATTAATATTCTCCCATGCTTCCTGCGCCTTTTCCATAAGTTCATTTTCCGCCTCATAATAAGACTGGCGTTTGTCCACAAGATCGGTCTGCGCTCCAAGCGTAGAAAAGCTTTGAAGGGACGTCAGAAAGCTAAGCCCGGTGTTGATTGGCGCCCGGTATTTCATGAAATCAACGATCTGCCGTTTTATCATCGTAGAATTGGCAAGCGTGGCGTCCTCTCTTTTTTTGATATTAAATTCCGTCACTTCCATATTGAGAATATCCGCTGTATCGTCATTCTCCGACACCATGCCAAGCTGAGCCATGATCTTCTCTACATAGGAATCCGCGTCCTCGCTGCTCACGCCGGACGAAGTGATGCAGGTTCTGTAGTATTCTTCCAGCTTTCTCTGGCTTTCAAACTGCTTGTCCAGTTTAAACAGGCGCCCATCCTGCTCGATAAAGATATTTTCCGGACCGTTGATCATGACCTCCGTAATGGTATCATCACTTATAATGCTGTCCAGCAGCCCGAACCCCCGGATAGAGCTGAAGATCTGCTGGACAATGGATACCCTCTGTCCAATGGAGCAGTACTGGTTTCCCAGACGGCTGATGACCAGTTCTTCAATTTTCTCCTCCAGGTCCTGGTCCGTCATCTTGCTCAGGCTGAGGTTGTCTGTAACATACTGTTTCAATTCAAGGACAAACTGTTGTTCTCTTTCAAATTCCATGTGAGCCCCCATTGTCAGATTATTTTGTCAAACATACTCATAGGTGCTATCTGCTCTACTACCTGTCTGGCATCCGCATGTACATATACCGGAATCCCGCCGATGTTTTTGATATCTATGCCTTGTGCTGTCCGCCCCGCCTTGCTGCTGAATCTGTTATATACAAGGCAGAGTCTTCTTGATAGCATTTCTTCTGAGTTCTGCTCCATCAGGCATAGCGCCTCATATGCTCTTTGCAGCTTTATATTGGATATTTCCGAGCCATCCCCTACCCATACCGCCGCGTGGGCCTGTCGATATATATCCATTGTGTCTTTATCCATGTTAAAATCCATATCCAGTATTATGTAGTCGTAAGAACCAGTCAGTTTAAGTTCAGAAATAAGCCGCAAAACATCTTCCCGGTCCAGTTCCTGCATATCGAGTGCCACTTGTGATCTGGAATAAAAATACACACCACTTTCGGCCTGTTTAACACAGCTTTCAAGCTTCATGGCAATATTTGACTTTTTGCTTTTGAGTGCAAAAATAACATCACTCATATTGAACATCCCATCTGCCGAGAAGAAAATATCCGATGAACCATATTTTTCAAGATTCAGATACAGTGTCTTTTTATTTTGACGGGCATAATGGACCGCACAACCTGCCGCTGCTGAAGACGTACCCGCTCCTCCACCCGGAGAAGAAAATACGATCACTTTCGTACTGTCGTCTCCCAGTTTTAGTCCGGATATACTGCCGGCATTATCCGAATAGATACTCAAAATCTGTTTATAAATCAAATCAACTTTCTGAAATTTGCATATCGCCCGCTGGTTACGGCAGGACTCAACGCCAGGAGAATTGACCAGATAAGAAAACCCACAGTATTTAGGAATCAAATCCGTGTCAATATCAAAGACTTCGCCGGAAAGAAAAACATCGATCCTTGACTTGTCCAAAGTCTGGAAGGCGAGCTCACGATCTGTAAAAGAATACACTTCAAGTTTGTCTGCATATTTTGTGCTGAAAACAGAGACAATCCTTTTTAGATAGTTTTGATCATTTTCAAGAATTGCGAGTTTAATACGCATAGCCTTATCCCCCCATTACCTTTTGCCTTTCTTTTAATCTGGCTTCCTCGAATAGAATGTGCACGTCTGCTTTCTCAGTAATTCCGCTTTAAATAATACTATATTTATCCAGAAAATGGAATATCTTTTTGAAATATTGGTAATTTCTGGTATATGATGTCAGGGGTTTTAGCTGGAAGTCCGACAGATTTTTTCATAAAAAGAACCAATATGACCGGGGGCCCGACATATTGGTTCTTCTAATAAGTGATCTTTATTCAAAGATTTATCCCTGTATCTGAAGCAGCTTGTTCTTAAGCTCGGATTCCATATTCTGAAGTTCAGCCTCTGCCGCCCGGCGTTTCTCCCTTCCCTCTCTCTGGATATTCATCACTTCATCCAGGGTAGAGATCAGCGATTCGTTCGTAGCTTTCAGCGTCTCAATGTCTACAATACCGCGCTCAGACGCTTTTGCAGTCTCCACAGTTGCCACCTTGAGCTTCTCAGCGTTTTTCTTAAGCAGCTCGTTAGTCATATCCGTTACTTTACGCTGCGCTTCCACAGCCTGGGCGGAATGCTCCACGCCGAGAGCGAGCACCATCTGGCTCTTCCACAGCGGAATTGTGTTCACGATAGTAGACTGGATCTTTTCCACCATCTGAGTGTCATTATTCTGCACGAGACGGATCTGAGGAGCAGTCTGGATGGAGATCATCCGCGTGAGCTCCAGGTCATGTATCTTCTTCTCAAACCTCAGGCACATGGACTCCAGGTCACGGGCAGCCTGTGCATCTTCCGGAAGCCCAGAGGCCTGCGCTTTATTGGTGAGTTCCGCAAGCTGCGTACTCTGGACTTGTTCCAGCTTTTTCTTTCCCGCCATGATATACATGGACAGTTCTTTAAAATATGCGAGGTTCAGCTCGTACATCTTATCCAGCAGAGCCGTATCCTTCATGAGCTGCACCTGATGTTTCTCCAGCACCTTCACGATCTCATTCACGTTCGCCTCTGCCTTTGCATACTTTGCTTTCATGGATTCTATCTTATTGGAAGCCTTCTTGAAGATCCCGAATAAGCCTTTTTCTTCTTCCTCATCAAAGCTTTTCAGCTCTGTCACAACGCCTGCGAGCAGGTCTCCCACCTCTCCCAGATCCTTAGACCGTACATTTTCCAGGGCAGACTCTGAAAAATCCGCCATCTTCTTCTGCGTTCCCGCCCCATACTGAAGTACGAAAGCAGAATTTGTCAGGTCGATCTGCTCTGCGAACGAGTCCACCATCCTGCGCTCCTCCTCCGTCAATACGCTGTCGTTCAGCCCCTGCTCTTCCGCCTGTATGACAGGCGGCTTCTTCTCCTCCTGAGCCTGAAACGGGTCCAGAGTCAAAGTCGGCGCTGTGCTCATGTCCTTAAATTCATTGTTCATCTCTTCATCCTCCATGTGCTTAAGATTTATTTACTGCTGCCTGTGTTCAGGCCGTCCTCAGTCAGTCCTTCCTGCGCGAGCAACGTATTTAGTACAGAAATATCCGATGACAAGTCCCAGGCTGTATCCTGAAACAGATCATCCAGCAGTTTTTCAAATGCCGCGTTCAGTGTATCCAGCGTTTTTTCTATTTCCTGTTTAGACGAGATAATATTCTCTCCCTGCACGGGCTGCGCGTCCAGTTCTTCATATGCCTCCAGAAGCTTGATGGCCGTGGGCAGATAGTATTCCATAAGCTTCCGGATATCCTCCACAGTATCCGGCTTCTGCTCCACGCGGTCAAAGATCCGGTCTACCAGAGTTTCCATCCGGTATATCTTTGCGGAAATCTCGTCACCCGGTATCGCGTCATTTGCCTCGCGGATCTTTCTCACATACTCATCCCCCGCCTCAATGACCTTCTGTACTTCAGGAGAGAGTCTGGAATATTCCTGCTGCCGTTTCTGAGCGGCCGCATCCCGTTCTGCCTTCTCCCTGCGCGTCTGTTCCATGAGTTCTGTATACTGATGATAAGCTCTGTCGCTGACCATAAGACAGGATTCCCTCTCATCCAGATGTCCCTGACAGAACCAGCCCTTTTTGATCATCTTTTTTAAATCCTTCAGAACAGCCTTCGCAGAACGCCCTGTCTTCTGCGCCAGTTCTTTCACATCGCAGTACTCCCGGTTACCCACAAGTTTGACATATTTTCTGAATCGGCCGACAGAACATGCCATCCTCGTTCCAGTCAACGCCATCATCACAAAAATAAGGGTAAACAACCCAAACGCACCAACTCCGATCCGAAGCATCAGTCCGCTTCCTGTCGCCAGGCCTCCTATGCAGAGAAGAAGCAGGAACACAAGGGATGCAGCTCCGAACACGAATCCTGTGCCCGCCAGAAAGACCCCGCCTACCTTAACGGAAGTCCCCTTAAGATACAGCGACCTCTGCTTCTGCGGGGGTGTCACGGCATACCCTGCACTATTCTGAGCAGGATTATTCTGCCCAGCCCTGTTATGGGCGCTTCCTGCCGGATCCTGGCGATACCATCCGCCGCTTTTCAGCCCCCGGGACACATTGCCCATTGCGCGTCCCACCGTATCTGAAACTGTCTGATTCAATCTGCGGAAATCCCGGGAATCCACCGCGTCCTGTATCGTCCTGCGGATCTCATCCCCAAATCTCTCCCAGTCATTATTTATCATTGAAATCCTCCTTAATAGTCCCGTGCACAAACCACTGCCTGGAAACAATATATCCTTATTTTTGTCTTGACCCTGAAAACCATTTATATGATAATCAGTTTAGCCGCTGCACATAAAAAAGTCAAGAATTTGAGCCCTCAAAAAAACGAGACGGCACAATCTTAAAAAGAGCTGTTATACGAAATTAAAAAAACAGGAAACACCTGAGAAATGGAGTGCGCATGAAACCGGATATCCAAACCTTTATTATATATGAAGACACTCATATCATTGTCTGCCGCAAGCCCGCAGGCATCGCGGTACAGACCGCCAGGATCGGCGCGCGGGATATAGTTAGCCTTCTCAAAAACCACCTTTTTGATATGCAGGGACATTATTCCCCTGGCGCCCGGCCCCATGACCGGCAGGATGGACAGAAGACGAGCAGGCACAGCCGAGAACCCTATCTTGCTGTCATTCACCGCCTCGATCAGCCTGTGGAAGGACTTCTCGTCTTCGCGAAAACCCCAAAAGCCGCAAAAGAACTGAACCGGCAGCTTACATCCCATAGTTTCGGGAAATATTACCGCGCCCTCGTCACCGGGATACCAGATCCGTCTGAGGGCACACTGGAAGATTATCTGGTAAAGGATGCGCGCACCAACACTTCACGCGTGTGCGCAAAAGACACGCCCGGCTCAAAACTGGCTCGGCTCCATTACCGGGTGGATGAGATATACAAAAATACTGAGCCTGTCACTTCTCTCGTAAAGATCCGGCTGGATACCGGACGTCATCATCAGATCCGGGTACAGATGGCACATCTGGGATGTCCGCTTGTGGGGGATCAAAAATACGGAGGAGTATCAGCATATTTCGGGGAGACCTGTGCAAAAAGAACTGAATCCCCGGCACACATAAAAAATTCAGGACCGCTGCGACTGTGCGCATATCGTCTTGAATTTATACATCCGGAAACAGGGAAAAGACTTGCATTTACACTGCCGTAAAATTTATGATAAATCTGGATCTTCAGGGAACTGCCATTGAATAAAACGTCTAAACTCTTGGAACAGGAAAAATAACGAAATCCGGAAACTGCATGCTTCCGGATTTCGTTATTTTTCTTTACAATTCCTCCTCAGCCGCTCCTTCCTCTTCCTCCAGCGACTGCTCATATCTTTCCAGGATCGTTGCCTGTATCCTCTCCCTTGTGCCCGAATTGATCGGATGCGCGATGTCCCGGTATTCGCCGTCCAGCGATTTCTTGCTGGGCATAGCAATGAATAAACCTTTCTCTCCTTCTATCACCTTGATATCATGTACTACGAATTCGTCATCAATGGTGATAGAAACAACCGCCTTTAATTTCCCCTCTTTTGCAACTTTGCGTACGCGCACATCTGTAATCTGCATACTCTCAGCTCTCCTTTCTCATCTGCATCACCGCAGGCTGCCTTCAGGTCTCCTATGCCCCGGCAGTTCTGCTCCTGCTTACTTCCTCTGTAAGTCTATAATGCATATCTTTCGTTTTTTTCGACTACTACTTTGACACCGTTTTCTCCGATATGCCTTGTGTTCGCCCTGATCGTGTCACGGCTCTCAACAATACAGTTCTCAATATAGGTATTGTCTCCAAGGTATACATCATTCAGGATAATAGAATTTTTGATCACGCAGTTATTTCCGACAAAAACCTTTTTAAAGATCACGGAATTTTCAATCGTGCCGTTGATGATGCTTCCGCTTCCTACAAGGCTGTTCTTCACGATGGCGCCGGGATTGTATTTTGCCGGCGGCTGGTCGCTTACCTTGGAATATACTGCCGGAAGCTCCTTAAAGAAATAATTTCTCACTTCCGGTTTCAGAAAATCCATATTTGTCTGATAATATGCCTCTACCGTTGAAATGTTGTTCCAGTAGCTGTTTATTTTATAACCGTATATCTTTTTCAGGTTTTTATACCGGATCAGGATATCGGTCACAAAATCATGTCTTTCTTCCTCCGCGCAGTGCTCGATCAGATCGATGAGCTGCCTTCTGCGGATCACATAAATCCCCGTGGATACAGTGTGAGAATGCGCCACCATAGGCTTCTCTTCAAACTCCTCGATCCTGGAGCTCTCATTCATGCGGATCGTTCCGAACCGGGTCGCATCCTCATCCGGTCCCAGCTCCTTGCACACCACCGTGATATCCGCCTGCTTGGCGATGTGGTACTCCAGTACCTTATTGTAATCCAGCTTGTACACCGCGTCACCGGATGTAATGATCACATACGGCTCGTGGCACTTTCTCAAGAAATCCAGGTTCTGGTAGATCGCATCTGCCGTTCCTCTGTACCAGTAACCATTGTCGGCAGTGATCGTTGGGGTAAACACGAACAGGCCGCCCTGCTTCCTGCCGAAATCCCACCATTTGGAAGAATTCAGATGCTCATTGAGCGATCTTGCGTTATACTGGGTGAGCACCGCGACCTTCTGAATATGAGAATTCGTCATGTTGCTGAGCGCAAAATCGATCGCCCGGTAGCTCCCCGCGACAGGCATTGCCGCCACTGCGCGTTTTGCCGTCAGCTCGTGCATCTTACGGTTGTTTCCGCCTGCCAGGATAATTCCTACTGCTCTCATACTCTGTCACCTGCCTTTATCAATGTCTCGCCGCTCTCCAGCACTCCGTTTTCATAATCTTCAATGGCAGTCGTGCCGCTGATGGCGGTGTTTTTCCCGATCTGCACACCCGGCGGGATCACCGAGTTCTCCCCGATCGTGGCCAGTCCGCCGCTGTAAATATTGGGCTTCGTCTTATTCGGCGCCTCGCTTCCGATACCGATCACTACATCATTTCCGATCACAGTATCTTCGGCAATGATGGCTTTTTCTATCACACAGTTATCTCCGATGGTAACGCCCTGCATGATGATAGAGTCCCGCACAATGCTGCCCTTGCCCACTGAAACGCGGCTGCCCAGCACTGAACTGTGAACTTCGCCATAGATCTCAGACCCATTGCTGATAATGCAGCGGTCCACCACGCCCTGCTCTGAAATATACTGAGGCGGGATGCTCGAGCTGTTTGTGTAGATCTTCCAGAACTCCTCATAAAGATTAAACTCCGGAATGATGTCGATCAGCTCCATATTCGCTTCCCAGTAAGAACTCAGGGTTCCCACATCTTTCCAGTATCCATTGTATTCGTAGGCAAAGAGCCTGTCCCCCTTGCCGTGACAGTAAGGAATGATATGCTTTCCAAAATCACAGTTGGGCTGGTCTTTCAGCTTGATGAGTGCTTCCCTGAGCACCGGCCAGCTAAAGATGTAAATCCCCATGGAAGCCAGATTGCTGCTCGGCTTCTCGGGCTTCTCCTCGAACTCTTTGATCCGGCTCTCACCATCCGTCACAACGATCCCGAATCTGCTTGCTTCCTCGATCGGCACAGGCATCGCGGCGATGGTGACGTCCGCCTTGTTCGCCTTGTGGAAATCAAGCATGACCTCGTAATCCATCTTGTAGATGTGATCCCCTGACAGGATCAGGACGTAATCCGGATTGTATGTCTCCATATAGTTCAGGTTCTGATAGATCGCATTTGCCGTCCCTGTATACCACTCACTGTTCGAACTCTTCTCATAGGGCGGCAGTATAGACACCCCTCCCACGTTTCTGTCCAGATCCCACGGGATACCGATCCCGATATGTGTGTTAAGACGCAGCGGCTGATACTGCGTCAGCACGCCCACTGTGTCGATCCCCGAATTGATACAGTTACTCAGCGGGAAATCAATGATCCGATACTTGCCGCCAAATGCAACGGCAGGCTTTGCAACCTTTGCTGTAAGCACCCCCAGTCGACTGCCTTGTCCACCCGCCAGCAGCATAGCGATCATTTCCTTTTTGAACATTGCGTCACCTCATTTCTAGTTAGATGTAAACATTATACCATATTTTCTGTTTTATCCAATAATAATTTACAATTTTTCTTTCTTTTTTTTAAACTTTTTATTGAATTTGCATAAAAAGAACTGCTTTTAATTTTTATCATATATAGTATAATATAGAAGACCGGGATAAATTATGACTAAAAATTTAAAGTTCAGTAAATAAAGAGAAGAGGAATCCACATGTATAAGATCGATTTTAACCATCCGATGCACATCCATTTTATCGGCATCGGCGGCATCAGCATGAGCGGCCTTGCTGAAATCCTTCTTAAAGAAGGATTTACAGTATCCGGCTCTGATACAAAAGAATCCCCGCTGACAAAGAAGCTGGAGTCCGGGGGGGCGCGCATCACATATGGTCAGAAAGCAGAAAACATCACCCCCGGCATTGGCTGTGTTGTCTATACCGCAGCGATCAGCCGGAGCAATCCGGAACTGATTGAAGCTGTTGCACGGAAGATCCCGATGCTGACCCGCGCGGAACTCCTGGGACAGCTCATGAAAAATTATGACACTCCCATCGCAGTGTCCGGTACTCACGGAAAGACGACCACCACTTCTATGATCTCCCACATCCTTCTGGCGGCAGATATGGACCCGACCATTTCCGTGGGGGGCATCCTGAAAGCGATCGGAGGGAATATCCGGGTGGGAAACTCCGGCACTTTCATTACAGAAGCATGCGAATACACGAACAGCTTTCTTCACTTCTTCCCGAAGATCAGCGTAATCTTAAATATAGAAGAAGACCATCTGGATTTCTTTAAAGACCTGGAAGATATCCGTCATTCCTTCCACCAGTTTGCTGCCCTTCTCCCAGACGACGGCACTCTTGTCATTAATGGGGATATCAGCGATTATCCCGGGATATACAGCGGGCTCTCCTGCAATGTCGTGACGTATGGTTCTTCCAGCGATTTTGATTACAGCGCGGACAATATCGCTTATGATGACAACGGCCATGTTTCCTTTGACCTGATCCTCCACGGAGAAAAGGCGGATCGCATCTGTCTGTCAGTGACCGGAAACCACAATGTATCCAATGCGCTCTCCGCAATCGCTGTCGCAGATCTGCTCGACGTCCCCATGGAGGTCACAAAGAAGGGGCTGCTTTCCTTTACGGGGACAGACCGGCGTTTTGAGTATAAAGGAGAGTTTCACGGCGTGACCGTGGTGGACGACTACGCGCACCATCCTACCGAGATCGAAGCCACTTTGAAGGCTGCAGGACATTCTCCCCACAACAGTGTATGGTGTGTGTTCCAGCCCCATACGTACACCCGCACCAAGGCGTTCTTCCATGAATTTGCCAGGGCGCTCTCCCATGCGGATCACCTGGTCCTGGCTGACATCTACGCGGCGCGGGAGACAGACACACTCGGGATTTCTTCCGCTGACCTTGCCGCGGAGACGGCGAAGCTCGGCACGGACACTCACTACTTCCCGGATTTTGAAGAGATCGAGGCATTTTTAAAAGAGAACTGCCGGCCGGGAGATCTGCTCATCACCATGGGCGCAGGCGACGTAGCGACAGTCGGAGAAGACCTGCTCCGCCAGGCTTAAAAAGTTATCCACACTTTCTACACATAGTTATCTACAAAAAACCGGGAGTTACCCACGAAAAAATACTTTTAGCCCCGGCGATAAAATGATATATTATTCATGACAACAGGAAATACAGGGACTGTGTTTCTGAAAGTAATAAGGGGAAAGCGGAGCATCACAGCCGCTTTCCATTTTACACTCTGTGGATTTTGTATTTTACGAAAGCGAATGAAGAAAGCGGGACGGGATCTTATGAAAACTTTGACACTAAAAAATAAATTTCAGACGAATGCGACACTGCTGCCAAATGATTTTATCGATCATTACATGGTCGATGCGAACGGGGAGTTTGTAAAGGTCTACCTTTTCCTTCTCCGGCATCTGGACGACCCGTGTTCATCGCTGACACTCACCACGATCGCCGACTGCCTGAACAATACGGAGGCAGATATCCTGCGCGCCTTCCGCTACTGGGAGAAAAAAGGGCTCCTGCGCACAGAGCGGGATACTGACGGGAAGATCATTGCCCTTGAGCTCCAGAAGATGTCTCTCTCAGGAGGCGGGACAGCTTCACCATCGCAGACGCGCACGCCTTCCGCGGCCGCGCCGTCGTCTGTCTCTTCAGCAGAACCTTCCTCTGCAAATGCTTCCGCCGCGATTACTGCGGCAAAAGCAGCGAAAGCGGTGCCTATCGACAGCTTCCGCGCCCAGAAGGAGATCAGATCCCTCCTGTTTATCGCAGAGCAGTATCTCGGCAAAACGCTGACGCACACAGAGATGGAGACGATCACTTATTTTTACGATACGCTCCATATGTCAGCGGACCTGATCGAATATCTGATCGAGTCCTGCGTGGAAAACGGACACAAGAGTATGCACTATATCCGCAAGGTCGCCTTCTCCTGGGTGGAGGAAGGCATTGAGACTGTCACTCAGGCTAAGGAACAGTCTGCTCTCTATAATAAAAACTGCTATACCGTGCTCAATGCGTTTGGCATTAAAAACAGGGGGCCCGCAGCCTCAGAGCTTACATACATCAGGAAATGGGCGGAGGATTACGCTTTTTCCCCGGATATCATCGCGGAGGCCTGCCGCCGCACGATCGCCGCTACCCATCAGCCCAGCTTTGAATATGCGGACTCCATCCTGACAAAATGGCATGAAAAAAACATCCGCCATCTGAAAGATATCACTGCTCTGGACGATGAGTACCAGAAAGAGCGCGCCGCGGGAAAGACGGCTTCAAGGGCTAGGGCTTCCGCAAGAAATCTGAATAATTTTGAGCGGCGCACCTATGATATGGAATCCCTTGAGGAGCAGTTGTTGAACAGTAATTAGAAGGAGTCTTCCAATGGCACTGAAAAATTCACAATACTATGCGATCATGCGGGAGTATGAACAGCGGCAGCTCAGAAATCATGATATTCAGACTTCCCGCTATGAGGAAGTGTATAAAAAGCTGCCCGAATTCAAATCTCTGGATGAATCCATCTCCATTCTTTCCGTACAGTATGGCAAGAAGCTGCTCAACGGTGACAGCCGTGCGCTGGACGCCCTGAAAGAGGAACTGGAGATTCTGCGCAGCAGCAAAAAGAAGCTTCTCGTATCCGCCGGCTTTCCGGAAGATTATCTGGAACCGGTCTATAAGTGCCCGGACTGCAAAGACACCGGATATATCGGAAATGAGAAATGTCACTGTTTCAAAAAAGCAGTCGTCCGGCTTTTGTACGAGCAGTCCAATATACGGGAACTTCCCTCTGAAGCGGCTTTTGAAAATTTCAGTCTTGATTTTTACTCTTCATCCCTTTATGATAAAACAACCGGAAAGAGCGCCCGCGCTATGATGGAGGACACCCTCGGGAGCTGCCACCGCTTTATCGATACTTTCGGAAGCGAGTTCCAGAATCTGTTTTTCTATGGCAGCGTAGGCGTAGGAAAAACTTATCTTTCCACATGTATTGCCAGAGAAATCATGAACAAAGAATTCTCTGTACTGTACTTCTCGGCGCCACAGCTTTTCAGCGCGCTGTCCCAGTCAAAGTTTGACCGGAGCGATGTGGACGCCAAAAATATGAATGACTATATCTTCAACTGCGATCTCCTGATCATCGACGATCTGGGGAGCGAATATACAAATGCCTTTATTGCAGCGCAGTTTTTCTCCTGCATCAATGAAAGGCTGTTACACAGGAAATCAACGATCATCTCAACAAATCTGTCGCTGGAATCCATCGCGGATCTGTACACAGAACGCTCCTTTTCCAGGATCACCAGCAACTATACACTGTTGAAGATCATCGGTGATGATATACGTATCAGGAAAAAGTTAAAAAACAGGGAGGAACACTGATGTTACGCCGAACAGAACGAATCTTAGAAAACATTCCGGTAGGGAGCCTCGGGCTCATTTCGCTCACAGGCTGCGAGGAGCTTGGGAAAAAAGTAGATGATTACCTCGTAAAATGGCGCCATGAAAGCGCCAATGAATACCGGGATGACATTGCATTTTCCGGTTATGAGAAGGATACCTATCTCATCGACGCGCGCGTACCGCGCTTTGGATCCGGCGAGGCAAAAGGCATACTGGGTGAGTCCGTCCGGGGAAAAGATCTGTACCTGATGGTGGATGTATGTAATTACAGCGTTACGTATTCTCTCACAGGCAAGACGAATCATATGTCGCCGGATGACCATTTCCAGAACTTAAAGAGAGTGATCGCGGCTGTCGGCGGTAAAGGCAGACGTCTCAATGTCATCATGCCGTTCCTGTATGAGAGCCGCCAGCATAAGAGAAGCTCCCGCGAGTCCCTGGACTGTGCTCTCGCGCTCCAGGAGCTTGTCCGAATGGGTGTGGAAAATATCATTACCTTTGACGCCCATGATCCGCGCGTGCAGAACGCCATCCCGCTGAGCGGGTTTGAGACAGTCTCCCCGACTTATCAGTTTGTAAAAGGACTTCTCCGCACCGTAAAAGATCTCCGGATCGACAGCGCGCACATGATGGCGATCAGCCCGGATGAGGGCGCCACCAACCGCGCGATCTATCTGGCAAATGTGCTCGGCCTTGACATGGGAATGTTCTATAAGCGCCGTGACTATACCCGCATTGTAAACGGGCGCAATCCCATCGTAGCACATGAATTCCTGGGAAGCTCTGTGGAAGGCAAAGATGTGATCATCATTGACGATATGATCTCTTCCGGAGACAGCATCCTGGATGTTGCCGCTGAGTTAAAAAGGAGAAAAGCGAAACGGATCTTCGCGGCGGCTACATTCGGCCTGTTTACCAATGGTATGGAGAAGTTCGACAAAGCGTATGAGGACGGGGTCATCAGCGGTATCCTCACTACGAACCTGATTTACCAGACTCCGGAACTCCTGTCGAAGCCTTATTATATCAACTGTGATATGAGCAAATACATCGCTCTCATCATTGACACACTGAATCACGACGGTTCTATCAGTTCAATCTTAAGCCCGAACGAGAGAATCCAGCATGTTATTCAGAAGTATAAAAACGGAGAGCCGGTATAACCGGCTCTTCTTTCAGTTAGCTCAGATATATGAGAGCAGAGATTTGTGCAATATGAAGAAGAATATCTTATCTGAAATCGTATTAACCATTTTAATACTGCTGACAGCCACTGGTATTTCTTTTGCCTTTTTTCAGTTTGGAAATAAAAACGTGGCTAATATAACCGTCATCTACACCCTGGCGCTCATACTCATCGCCCTCGGAACTTCCGGCTATTGGTATGGTATCGCTGCATCACTTTATTGCTTGACTGCGGTAAATTATTTCTTTTCCTTTCCATACTTTCATTTTAATTTTTCTCTTGACGGCTATCCGCTCACATTTATCGGAATGCTTGCCATCTCACTGCTCACAAGCACGACAACGACTACCTTGAAGAAACAGCAGCATGCCATGGCAGACAGGGAAAAGGCTTTGGCCGAGGCAGAGCGCGAGAAGCTGCGCGCCAACCTTCTGCGGGCGGTCTCTCACGATCTGCGCACGCCTCTGACCAGCATCATCGGCTCGTCTTCGTCTTATCTGGAGAACTACCCGGAGCTGTCGGACGAGGAACGCACGGAACTGATAACCAACATCAAAGACGACTCCCAATGGCTGCTCAATATGGTTGAAAATCTGCTTACAGTTACCCGGATCGACGACAATTCCACGGACAAAGTAAAAAAATCCCCCGAAGTCGTTGAAGAAGTCATCTCAGAGGCAATCCTGCGGCTGAAAAAACGGCTTCCGGATATCCGTATACGGGTCAGTATGCCGAATGATTTTCTCATGCTGTCCATGGATCCGACCTTGATCGAACAGGTTCTTATCAACCTGCTGGAAAATGCCTTTATCCATTCCGGCAGCAAAGACCCCATTGATCTTATCATCAACGAATCCGATGAGAATATCACCTTTACAGTCCGCGATTACGGAAACGGCGTGGATGAAGAACAACTCCCCTACATCTTCGAAGGCCAGCGGACATCCTCGCATACCAATGACGGCCATAAAGGGATCGGCATCGGGCTGTCCATATGCAAGACGATCATCCGCGCGCACGGGGGCGCCATCTCCGCGGCTAACCATACAGATGGAGCAGAATTTACATTTACGCTCCCTAAAGAAAAGGAGAACAGCGACAATGCCTAAATGTTTAGTTCTTATCATAGAAGATGAAAAAAATATACAGACCTTTATGGGGAAAGTGCTAAAACGCCAGGACTATCGTGTCCTTTATGCCGATAACGGCCAGCAGGGGCTGGAGATCATCCGCTCCCAGTGCCCGGACATCATCCTTCTGGATCTTGGTCTTCCCGATATGAACGGCAGCGAGATCATCCGTGATGCCCGTACCTGGACAAGCACCCCTATCATCGTGATTTCTGCGCGCACTGCAGAACACGAAAAAGTTACCGCTCTGGATCTGGGCGCTGACGACTATATTACAAAGCCTTTCGGCACATCCGAGCTGCTCGCCCGCATCCGCGCTTCCCTGCGGCACAGCAACCGCCTGCGCACGGACAGCACCCATTATCTGCGTCCCTACCGGCACGGAAAGATGATCCTCGATTTTTCAAAGCGCCTTCTGACAATCAACGGCCAGGATATTCATCTGACCCCGATCGAATATAAAATCGTGGCATACCTTGCACAGAACTCCGGCAAGGTCATCACATACGCCACTCTCTTATCCAATGTATGGGGACCTTATGCAGACAGCGATAATAAGATCCTGCGGGTAAACATGGCAAATATACGCCGCAAGATCGAAGACGATCCCGCGCAGCCCAAGTATATCTTCACAGAAGTCGGAGTCGGGTATCGAATGGCAGAGGATGAAGAAGAGGGGTAAATTTGTTAGGTTAGAATCGATGATGGGGTAAACGAAAAAGCAGTTTTGGCATTCCAGTGAACTGCCCCTTCG
>CALWDM010000062.1 GCA_944376695.1 uncultured Mediterraneibacter sp.
TTCAGTCGTATTCACTTTTTATTCAAGAGTTTCCGAGACCACTCTGTAAGAATAGAGGTCAGCCACCCTGCAACACGGTTATTCCCTGTCCACATTCTAGCATGTTCTTATATCTCTGACAACTGATATAATCGCCATATGGCCAGCACTTTTCCTACCGCCGCAATGGTAAATGCAGACATTCCAGTCTCCTTGCACGTATTGAACATTTTCTCACGATCCCCTCTGCTTTTACTTTTTCTCCCTGGCCTCATATCCATGATGTTCTCTAAAATATGCAATCAACGCATATATGATAAAAACGCTTACGATCGCCGCTTCCACTCCAGTGTACGGCAATACTTCCGTCAGCGAAAAAGGTTCCCGCCAAAGCTACAATACCTGCTGCCACTGCCATTACGATGGAAATATTTCTCCACAGCCTGACCGGCGCCAGATGAAACATATCTGCACTTCCTTTCTCTTACTGTTGCCTTTTCCTGGTGTCAAACCATTACCGAATACAGGCATTTACGAATTTCATAGGTACATCCATACGCTCTGCCACTTGTTGCGGGGTCATCCCTCTGTCTAAAAACCGCCGGCAGACTGCTTTCATATTTTCTCCCACCTCGACAATATGCTTATCCGGGTCATAAATGCGAACCACACGCTGTCCCCATGTATGTTCCAAAAC
Organism: uncultured Mediterraneibacter sp.; assembly: GCA_944376695.1. Classification (GTDB taxonomy): domain Bacteria; phylum Bacillota; class Clostridia; order Lachnospirales; family Lachnospiraceae; genus Mediterraneibacter. The sequence continues at coordinate 677 of CALWDM010000062.1, forward strand.
CGGGTGTACATATTCAATATCAAATGATTTCAGTTTCTCTGCAAATTTGTCAAAATCATCTTCTTCAAAATAGAGCTCAAAGCTGTTGCTGCCAAAGGTGATTTCCTTTGTACCGATGAAGTCTCCGTATGTTTCAGCTGTCTGTAAAGCCAGCCCTCCGGTTAAAGTTTTATTTCCCCCGAAGTCCATGATCACGTGAAGCCCCAGAACCCTTTTATAAAATTCTACTGTTCTGTCAATGTCAGTGACGACCAGCATTGGATTTTTTAACTTCATCTCTCTTTTCCTCCGCTAAGTAAACTCACGCACTTCGGACATGAGCTTAAATTTCAATTCGAAAAATCACTTTTACAAATATATTATCGATTTTATCCTAATTATATCAGTCACTTTCAGCATCTTCAACAGCCCATTCCATTCAAAACCTACCTCTTGCATAAACCTCATCTCAAGTGTTCTCAGCACAAGTGTTCTCTTGCTATTCTTTCTCCTTCATGCTATCATATCCCCCACAGACAGCAGTTCTGACACAGCGCTGCCGCCATATCTGATTATAACCAGATCCAATTATTTCATATCCCGGAAGAATACCATCCGGAACTAATCTGAATATCATTGCCTGTATCAGGCAGATATCCAATGAAAACCTTGAAAATTTACAAAAAGAAAAAGCAAACTGCTGTATGATGTGATATTATAATGATATGGAGACAGTCCTGTGCCGCTGGAAACGGAGGTTCTATTGCAGAACAAAAACAAAAGAAAAGACGGACCCGCACATTCCGAAGACCTGGCGCTCAAATCCGCGGCAGCTTACTTCGGAGATGAACTGATCCACTGGCTTGGCATCAGAGAGAGGGCGCTCCGGGCAGTTCCAACAGAGATGGTGGAACTGGAAACCCGCCACATGTATGAGGATTTTCTCTATGAAATGGAAAACGGCAAGTATTACCATTTTGAATTTGAGAGCGATTCCATTTCCACCGAAGATTTACGGAGATTTCGAGAATACGAAGCTTCCACCGCAAGGATCTACAAATCCCCGGTCGTAACCTATGTGATCTGTTCATCAGAAGTAAAGAATCTGCGCGACAGTATCACGGAGGGAATCAATACATACCAGGTAAGCCTCATCCGGCTGAAAGACGAAAACGGGGACCGGCTGCTGGAACAGCTTGCAGAGAAAACCGCAGGGGACCTGACCCGCGAAGACATCATCCCCCTGCTCTTCTCCCCGCTCATGGGAGGACGATTCGGACAAAAAGAGCGGATTCTCCGATGCATAGAGGTATTAAAAAACGCAGAAACTATTTTCCCGCAAAACGATATCCGAAAAATGGAAGCAATTTTATACACTTTTGCAGTTAAATTTCTCGATGACGATGAACTGAAATCAATCAAGGAGGCGGTTGCAATGACAAAGCTCGGACAGATGATATGGAATGACGCATTAGAAAAGGGACGTGAGGAAGGGGAAAAAATCGGTCAGAAGCGTGCTTCTGACCGTTACAGCAGACTGATCCTTCTCCTCACCAAAGAAAATAAAAACGACCTGATCGTAAAGATCGCATCAGATCCCAAATACCGCGAAGAGCTGTATAAGCAGTATGGGATCTGATGCAGGACAGATAAGGAAGACCGGCCAGGCTGAACAATAAAATCTAAAATCGGACAGAGACAGGATTTTCCCACCGCCTCTGTCCGATTTTTCTTCTGTCCCCTCTTCTATGCCCCAGCTGCTGTCCGCGTAACTACGGCGCAGACTTAAACCCCAGCGCCTTTTCTCTCACGTCCTCAGCCTGAATGTCTTCGGCGCCAACCGATACACAAGAATACATGCCACAACCGAATAGACTACGCAAAATGCGATGCATGCGATCCCAAACACCAGGATTGGCAGCCTGACCTGCATCAGGAAGAAACAGACCAGATAAGTAACAGAGAGGATGATCCGGTACATGCCGCTTTTCATCTCTGTCCCCGCATTGTACGGCTGCAGCAGATAATAGATCGTCAGGTAGTGGATCGAGAAAAACAGGCTCATACAGAGGATCGACACGAACAGCACCACATAGTTGAGCGGATTCTCTGTCCCGCCGGATGCGTACAGGACCGCGCACAGCCCGGCGCCGACCACAGCAGCGGGAAGCGCATTGATCTTCATAATCTCCCGCAGGCGTATCCGAAACAGCTTTAAGATAAAGCGTGGCTGTTTATAGAAAGAATATGTCAGCAGACTGTGATCGCAGTTCATAAACAGCGCCTTCGTAAAACCTGTCCCCCGGTTGACGGCGTACATGATAAAGGTAAAATACGGGAGCCAGGTCATGACCATTTCATTGATCTCCTTTCTCGCCCCCGGCGCCAGCGTCAGGGCCACTGCTGCCGCGCAGCTTAATACAAGGCAAACCCCGGCAAGCCGGACCGCGGATTTCCAGAGGATCTTCCTGTGCCGCTTGATGAAGAGCTCGTTCAAGTATTCAAAACCGCTGCGCTTACTTGTAATGGACACATCCGCGGAGATGGACTTATCGCTCACTGTCCTTGCCGCCTGCTTCATTGCATCCATCTGACTGACGACCTGACCGAGCAGCTCCTGGTTTACTTCCCGGTAATGCCCAAAGGATATGATCTTGCGGGCGCTGAGGATCCCTGCCAGGATAAACAGCCCCATCACAGTCATGGATGCAGCGGCAGGAAGTACGATCCCCGCGGCAGGCAGGCCATAGGCAAGCCCCAGAAGGACCGCCGCGAAGATCCAGAGGTGCTTCCTGATCTTGTTCTCATTGTAGACATATCCGCTCCTCTCATAATCCCACAGGGAATACGCCGCCACAGCGGCCTTGATCCCTGCCACGGCAAACGGAATCAGAATACAGAACCAGACCGGCACCCCCCTCCGCATTCCGAACAGAAGCGAAAACGGCAGAAACCCCACGATCACCTTCAGTATCATATATCCGTAATTGACCAGCGTATATTCCCTGGCATTCATACGGAGCTGGATCATGGCATAGTACTTGTCTCTCGTCGGATTAAACATACTGGTATTCATGTACGCTCCGATCACGGTCAAAAAGAGCAGGCTATGCAAAAACACCTGATCCTCAGGAGCATTTTTGTATGTAATGCCGACTCCGCAGACCATGGTAATAAAATATAAAAACTTCCCCAGGAAGACGGAGATGATCTCCCATATCACAGAAATGATATTTGCAACAATCTTCAGCCCTCTCACCCCGTAGAGCGCGTCCGGCAGGATTTTCTTGATCAGCGGGATCTGCTTAATGGCAAAGAGGATGCTGTTTACCCGGTATGTATTTTTCAGTGAAAAAGAAATCCGTAATGTCTTATACATGATCTTCCTCCCGCAGCGCAGCAATGATCTTCTCCTTAAATTCCCTGCTGTCCAGGTTGGACTTCTCTACCACTTCCAACTCCCCGTGGCTGAGCAGTACGATCACATCGCACAAGTCCAGCGCCAGATCCATGATATGGGTGGAGAAAATCGTGATCCTGCCGTCCTTCAGCGAACGAAGAAGCTGCTTCATCTCCTCCGCCACGACCACGTCAAGGGACGTCAGCGGCTCGTCGAGCAGGAGAATTTTCGGCTCTGCGATGATACTGACAAGCATCTGCATCTTATTTTTCATTCCGTGGGAATAATCTTTCATCAGCTTGTCCCGGTCTTCCGGATCAATGCTCATAAAATCAAAATATTCATCAATACTCTTCGGTTCCCCAATGGATTCTGCGTTGATATCCAGAAAGAACTTCAGGAACTCCCGCCCGGTCAGGAACTCCGGCACAGCGGGCATTGACAGCACATAGCCGATGTCTTCAGGCTTCACTTCCCCGCGGTTCCCGTCCTCTTCCAGATAAAAGCTCCCGCCGTCCGCCCGGATATCCCGGTTGGTACAGTTAAAGAGTGTAGTCTTTCCCGCGCCGTTGCGTCCGAGGAGACCATAGATTTTCCCCTCTTCAAATGTAAAGTCAATATCTTTCAGTACTTCCTTCTTGTCAAAATGTTTCTCCAGATGTTCAATGATAAATTTCATGTCTTCTCCTTTATCCTTATACCAATCATTTTTCATGTAAACATTTCAATTTATAAAGTTATTTTTCACTTTTAAATCGCCATATTGATAGCATTCCCATGTCATATCCATCCCAGCAGCCACATGAAAAATATTGTCACAGCCGCTCCTGCCGCGCCGGACGCGACCGCCAGGAGCACTGTCTGGTACGGACGTTTTCCCTCTTCTCTCGCCTTTTCGATCTCGCTTAAGCTTTTCCCTTCTGTAAACGCGATAATTTCTTGATACGTCTGGATATCAAGCCTTTTCTTCTCCCGTTCCACGAGCATCGCCGCATAGCTTCCGGCCCCCAGGATCACGAACCAGATGGCAAGCCCCGCATAGGACAAGAAGTGCACAAGCGGAACCGGCGTGATAAGGACTGCCAGGAATAATATGGTAAAGATATTGCTCAGGCGCCCAAACCGCTTCTGATCTGTCTGATCGATCTGATTGATCTGTTCTTTCATGATCTCCACATCTCCTTTGATTAATTGATCTAAAGAGACTTCGAAAACTTCACTGAGCAGCATAAGGCTTTTCACGTCAGGATAGCTCTTGTCATTCTCCCAGTTGGAAACCGTCTGCCGCGATACAAAGACCTGCTCTGCCAGCGCCTCCTGAGATAATGTCCTTTCATTCCGATATTTTCTGATCTGTGTTCCCAGTTCCATTTTCCGTCTCCCTGTGATCCAAATTTTAATCCACTTCGAAAGATATGGTCTATCAAATGTCCTTGACATCCTGTATTTCCACCGGTTTTCAGGCTGTCAAAGGTCTTTGACAACGGATTTCCCGCATATTTTCCATGCCTGGTCCTGCCATCTTACTCCACAAATGACTGACTCATAATATAAAACTCTTCCTGGCTCGGCATCCATCTCTTCTCCATTTTCTCCAGGCTGTCGTCAAACTCCTGCGCTTTCCCCTCGTCAATACTCATGACAGGGCTGTCCGAATAAAACCAGATTCTCCCGTCCAGAGCGCCTGGCTTAAGCTCCTTTACCAGCATTGCCGCGGGATATTTCCCCTTTTCCACGCAGACATTGTACTTTTTGCAGCATTTGAGCCCACTGCTCACATAGTTGGACGGGCTTCCGAAGATGACCACAGCTTCATACCCCAGCTCAGCCGCGCGGTTGAGAGAATGTTCGATCAGCATTTTCCCGTACCCTTTCCGCTGATACTCCGGGAGTACGCTGACCGGACCGAATGTGACGATTTCTTTTTTGTTTCCCTCTTCATCCGTAAGCTCTGCCTTCGTGTACATGATATTCCCGATCACCTTCCCATCGAGCTCGAGCACAAAATCCAGCTCCGGTATAAAGTCCTCATGCCCCCGCATGATATGCACAAGATAGTGTTCGATGCAGCCCGGAATATACATATTATAAAAGGCTTTTCTCGTGATATCCTCTACGAGCTTATAATCTGTCTCCTTCTCATTTCTGATATTCAGCATCATAGTTCCTTCCGTTTCCTCTCTATCTATACTGTGTATAAAACAAGAGACATGGTCTGCCCCTGTTCTTTTTCTATTTTCCATTCCTATCTTAGCATGTCCTCTGCCGTCCGTAAAGGAAATGCTTCGCTAAAACATTTTCCATTTGCCACAGTCCAAAATGCACTTGTGTTTCCTCTCGCCGTGTGATATTCTTTCTTTACACTTTCCAGACAGATACACCTTCTGGGAGCGTCCCGGACGGCAGGGCTGTCGCCCTGATCAGCCGCCCTAGATAAACTTCCTGCTCTGTAATCGAGCGATTTCAACATTTATACCCACAAAATCAACACATTTTCAAGAGTTCGGGAAAAAGGAGGGGATTCCATTGATATCTTAAAAACTTTCGGATATTGTTGCAGCCTGAAAACGAATTGGATATACTAAAAGGAGAGAAATGGAGAAAAGAAAGTTACAATGGCACCCTGCTTTTGGCGCAGCGCTCCGCATTACCCTGAAAGATGAAATGGAATTTCTGGAAATGCAGGAAGAATATCTGCTGAGCAAAAAGCCGCCTCAGATTGATATACTTATTGTCAAAAAGCTGCGGAATCGTCCCATTAAGAAAGCCATAGGCAAAATATTCCACCAGCATAACATTATTGAATATAAAGCACCCGGCGATTATCTCAGTATCAATGATTTCTACAAAGTGTACGGCTATACCTGCTTTTACCAATCCAACACTGACAGGATAAAGGAAATCGACCCGGAGGAGCTGACGATCACATTTGCCTGCAGCCGCTATCCTCGTGAAATGCTGAAGCATCTCACAGAAGTCCGCGGAATACATGCAGAAAACCGGGATAAAGGAATCTATTATCTGATCGGAGATGCGATTCCCATGCAGCTTCTGATCACTCAAGAATTGACACAGGAAGAAAACTTCTGGCTGAAGAATCTCCGGATGGATCTGAAAGCCGGCAGGGAAATCCAAAATATCGTGGCAAAATATGAACAGACACTCAAAGGACTATGCCGCTGTGATGGACCTGATCACGCGGGCAAATTGGAAAGAAATGGAGGCTGATCGAAAAATGTGCGATGCATTAAGAGAACTCTTTGCGGAAGAGCTGAAGGAAGAAAATGAGAAAGGGATGGAGCGCGGTATCCATCTCGCGAAACTTATTTTCAAGCTGTCTGCCCAGGGCAGCTCAGATGAAGAGATTGCCGAAAAATGTGATCTTCCTTTAGAACAGGTACGGGAGATCCTGGGATAAACTCCAAAAAAGGGGGGGGGGGAGCTGCTGTTACACGATACAGCAGCCCCCTCTTCTCATTTTCTCCCATCAATAAATCTCATAACTGAGTTCCATTTTCAGATAAACCATATCAACAAGCTGTCTACCGCCCTCATAGATCGGATGAGCGTAGTGATCCGTGAAAAAATTCCGAACCACATGAGACCTGCGGAACCCGCATTTCTCATAAAACGGCACTGTGGCAGGACTGTCTCCTGTGCCCACGTACAGAACCTTAAAGCGGTCTCTGTATGAATCTGCCACAAACCGGACCATGCGCCTGCCGTATCCCTTCCCCTGAGATTCCGGTATGACCGCCAGATTTTTGATCTCCAGGGAACCGTTTCCCTCATCCGTCACAACGCACACTGCCTTCACACCGCCATCCTCAAGGACGTACATATCCCCTCTCTCAAGATATTGGTCGATCATATCCTCCTGCTCGTCCGCCAGAAAAAGCAGGGGCAGGTATTCTTTTTTGTTTGTTTCTACTTTTCTGATCTCCATAGTTCTTCCTATACACATTATTCCGGCAGTATACCCACCTTATCCCCCTCGATCAGTATCGCTTGGTGATCATCGATGACCTTTAAGCCCAGCTTTGACGAATACTTCTCAATGATCGCATTTGCTGCGGGTCCCATCTCCGGATGCCCCAGATGCGGGACCACATAGAAATCCACCAGCCCCATTCCCGTATAATCTGTCAGCTCCGGCGCCTTCCCGGGGACATCCATCTCCGCAGAATATCCGATATCCGGACAGGCCGCGATCGCTCCGGCAGACTCACCGATATAGAGCTTCCCTTTTTCTGCTTCCCGGGCAATGATCTGATCCGCGCCTGAACGCTTCAGCTCCTGGAGAAGGAAGAATGTGTTTCCTCCTCCCACAAAGATCATGTCGTTCTTCGCCAGCTTTTCTCTGACAGTTTCTTCAGAAGCGGCTGAGACCTCCAGCTCGTCGACAGTCAGCCCCAGTTCCTCCAGCATCCTCGTCTCTGCTTCCGCCATTCCCTCAATCTCTTCCGCGATCGCCGCAGTTGGGATGTAAGTCACTGTTTTTCCATTCAGATCCGGCTCTGCCCTTTTCAGCAGATCAGCCACATTACATAACATGGATACCAGCAATATTTTTTTCATAAGCCCAAAGCCCCCTGTTCAAAATTTCCTGTACTTATTCTTTGCCGCTGTGATTGTTATTTATCATAATAGAACTCTGTCCACTTCCCCTTATAAGACCGGCACGGCAGGTATGGGTGCTCCTCTCCCTGCAGCTCCCCGCGTTTCAGCGCGGCCGCATCTTCCAGGTTCCGCCCGATATACTCCGGTCCGATAGGATACTCGTGGTGGCAGGGGATGATCGTCTCAATCTGCCCGACAAGAGCGCACAGCTTCCGCTGGCTCTCTATATACAGATCCAGCTCCCGGTGCGCCCCAAACATATAGATCGGTCCCTCCTTCTGCACAGAATCTCCAGGGAGCAGCAGCTTTTTCTCCCGGTCAAAAAACGCAGTGCTTCCATATGTATGACCCGGGATCTCAATCGTTTCCAGCCGATAGCCGCCGCACTCAAAGACGTTCCCCTCCCGCAGAGGCTCAAGACGCACGTCTTCTTTTACCAGATTCCAGTCCGCTTCATGGAGACGGCAGCTCCCGAACTCCTTCAGTCCGCCCGCGTGATCGATATCCGCGTGTGTCATGATCACCCGGACCGGCAGGTCCGTGATACTCTGAACCGCCTCATATACATGGCTGTCCGGGAATCCTGTGTCGACCAGGAGCGCTTCCTTCTCTCCCACGATCAGGAACTGCCTTACACGCCCGTCGTCCAGAATATAAAAGTTATCCGTAAATAATCGCACCTGTATCATAATCTTGTCTCTCCATCCTTCTTATTGAAATTCTTTCCGAAGAACCTCTTTGGGAGGTTCGATCTCTTTAGCAATAGAATGCTCTGTCAGTTCGGACAGGAGCCTGATCTTTTTATTAAGAAGCGGTCTCATACAGTTGGGGACATGCTCCTGGTGCGCCCGGTGGATCGCCACGCACTCCTTGCAGTTGCCGTGATACCGGCAGGCTTTCTGGCAGGGACAGTGATCTTTATCCTTGTATTCCTCGCGGAACGCAGCGGCAAATTCTTCCTGAAGTCTCAATCCCTCCTGCCGGTTTCCTTTGTGGAATTCTTTCATTGCGTCAAGCTCTTTCTGATTTCCTTCGATGATCATTTATGTATCTCCTTTGTATAATTTACTGATGAAAAAATACCCTATACCATTTATACCCGATATAATAAAAGGTCTCCCTTGCCAGAAATGGGATTTTCGTCCTCAGACTGACATACCTCGTTGTCGGAGTCGGCGAGCTGTATGCCGTGATCCCCGCATCTTCCGCCAGCAGCATCGCCCGTTTCATATGCAGGGGATCGCTGACGATGATCGCGGTCTTGTATCCGTTTTCTTCCATGATAACTTTGGAATTCTCCAGATTTTCCTGGGTAATCGACGATTGATCTTCCATCAGGACAGCTTCCTCGGGAATTCCCTGAGAAAGAAGATATTTTTTTGCAGCCGATGCATCGGATTCCTCCGCCTCATCCGCTGTCCCGCCAGTCACGATCAGCCTGTCCACATACCCTTCCTCATACAGGGTAATGCCATGATTGATCCGTTCGCGATAAACCGGTGAGACCTCGCCATTGTAAGTCTCAGCTCCCAGAATGATTGCCACATCTGCCCGGCATTTCTGATCCTCTGTGCTGAAGGCACAGATATCAAACGCATTTTTCCCGATGTATATAACCAAAAAGAAACTCAGCAGTATGAGAACTTTATATCTCGTTTTTATCTTCTTCATACTTCATCCGGCTGTTGGCCGTCATGTGCTCTCCACTGGCACTCTGTCAGTTTCATATCAGAAAATACTGCCTTAAATGAAGAATCCTCCGGCGAGCAGGCGTAAATGCCGAACCGGATCTTTCCGTCCCTCTTCTGCATGTGGCAGATCCGCATCTGCTGAAAACGGATCCCGTCTGAAGAGCATTCAATGCAGTAGTCATCCTCTCTCCGGCTGAAGCGGTACCACATGGATTTAACTGAGGCGTCTATCACTGTAGTCGCCCAGTCCGAATAGCCCTGATTCGTGACAACGCTTCCCAGGTGCTGATACTCTTCATTCTCATATTCCACTGACCCTTTCAGCCAGTTCTCGCTGTCCAGGTACATCACGATGCCGCACTGGTCAAACCTGTGATGGCTTTCCCGGAAATCTGTCTTTACGATAAAGCTGAAATACTTTTCCTCTGTCTCCATCTGAAATACCGGGGCATTGTCATTGCGGAAGTGATAGTAAGTCCTCTGCCACAGGTCTGTGTGTGGCTTTGTTATGATCTCTATCACTCCATCTTGGATGACGCAGCTTTCCGGTTCCCTTGTCCATTTAAATTTGCTCAGATCTATTTCCATTCCTATCCTCCACTGTTTTTCAGCCTGCTCCCTGCAATGCCTTTATTTCATTCATATTTTAGCGCCTTTCGTATCTGAGTTCCACAATCCCATTGTAACTTCTTGTCTCCATAAGTCTTAATTTCTGTTCCTTCGGAAGCTCACTGAACAGTCTGACGCCTGCTCCCAGAAGAACGGGAATAACCGAAATATAGAACCTGTCGATCATGCCGTCCCGCATCAGCTGCCGCGCAATACTCGCGCCGCCGCAGATCCAGATATCTTTTCCGTCCGCTTCTTTCAGATTTTTCATCAGCTCTGACGGAGATTCATGAACAAATCTGATTTTCTCAGAAGACATTTCTTCACGGTGCGTGATCACATAAGTCATCAGATCTTCATAAACCCATTCGTCCGGAGAAAGTTCTGTTACCACCTGATGATACGTCTCCCAGCCCATGACGACGGTATCGATCCCACGGACAAATCCAGGATAAGAGCCCTCGCTTTCTCCTTCAGTATCATGACCGCTCAGCCAGTCAACGCCGCCGTCTTTATCGGCAATGTATCCGTCTAAGCTCATGGCAATATATAGTATGACTTTTCTCATATTCCTTGCAGCCTCCAGGTTATTTATTTCTGTCAATCTGTGTTTTGGACCAGTATTTCACTCCCCAGTTTTCAAAATTCCATTCCTCCATATACTCATTGCACTCATAATCCACATAATACAGCGTGCCGTCCTGCAGGATAAAATTTGTGGGGAAATAGTCGATATTTGTATTTGCGGCATAAAGGGGACCGCACATTGCTTTTACCTGCTCCAGGCAGGTTTCCGGAAGTCTGTCCTCCAGAACCATTTGGTAAACCGTATCTCCGTCTATATACTCTTTAATGATCCGTTCATTGTCTTTGTCAATGTCCAGCATCTTGGGAAGCGGAATGCCAATCCTTTTCAGGCGGTCATAATCCCGGAGCTCTGCCTCGATTTTATTTCCAAACTGATAATAGTCGCAGGGTTCATGGTGGATCTGTTTGAGCACCACTTTTTTGCCGTCTCTTTCAGCGAGATAGGAATAACCGCCCTTTCCCCTGCCGAGAAGCTTCAGTATGCAGTAGTCTTTTCCATTTACGGACAGCACCTGTGGCTGATCCTTATCCGCTGAAGCCGCTCTGCCACTGTCCATTGCAGCATCATCTAAATCCAGCCTCATATAAATTGATGATTCCATCGGGCTGTCATGATCCTTCCCCGCCACATAGACATGATACTCATATGCCGCTGATGCATTTATAGACGGAACGCCGTGATACCGCCCCGGATTTGTAACCGGGTTGGATCTGGTGGTATATTCGATCTGGTGATCCGCCAGCAGACTCTTTGTCCGTTGATACTCATCCAGATCCCAAGTGAGCAGAACTTCTCTTTTAGAAAACATACAAATCCCCCTTTCCGCTTCAGGAAATCCCTCCCGATTCCTGAGATTATTGATCTGATCCTCATTGATCCGCTTTCATCCCAGCGCTTTAACCAACTCATCCAGCCGCCCCAGATCCACAAAATCCACTTTCTTCCCATATGTCTCGATCATGGCTCTTGTCTCTGCATCCTGATCTTCCAGGGGCTTCTTTTTCACCTGGTCGTAGAGCAGTTTCATCATGGTCCGGTGCATGAAATTCAGCTTCGTATAATCGATCCCGCCTCTTAAATGATAGAATACCGTCTTTTCCCTTAATGCTTCCGGTATCTGCTTCCCGGCGGATGTCCTGATGTTCCTCACATTTTTTTCATCCTCCGGATCAGCCAGCCCCACTGTGACCACGACAAATCGCTCACAGACCGCGGCATTGATCTTCTTCACTGTTTTTGCCAGCCCTTTAACACCGCCCGCATAAAGTCCTCCCAGATAAATGATCTTCTGATATCCGCCCAAATCCCCCATTCTGTCATATGGTACTGACTCCAGTCCCATCCGCCCTGCCAGCGCTTCTGCGTAAATTTTCGTTGTCCCATAACAACTTCCGTAAATGATGATCGTATCCATGAGCATTTCTCCTCCTGCTCCCATTATGCCAGACCCGGCATCCGATGTCACTGATTTTCCTGCGCTGAATTTCATCAGGATCCTTCTTGACATCTTCCCGCGCCGCTCCTATAATCTTATTGTTTGAATTCAAATTATTTGCATTCAAATTTTATCAAAATTTAATCCGCAGCCACGGGCGCTGCCGCAAAAGGAGATGACACGATGTCCCATTCATTTCACTATCTGATCATGGCGGAACATTCTATATTTCAGAAGGAACTTCTTGCCCGGCTGAAAGACACCGGTCTGACGATCGGGCAGCCAAAGGTGCTTGACTACCTGAAGGATCACGACGGCGCCGGGCAGAAAGAAATTGCCCGGGGATGCCATATCGAACCGGGCACGCTCACCACGATCCTGAACCGCATGGAAGACGCCGGACTTGTCGAGCGGCGCATGCTGAACGGGAACCGCCGCAGCCTCTATGTTTTTCTGACTGGAAAAGGGAAAGAACAGCTTAAGCTGGTGACAGAAGCCTTCTCCGGGATGGAGGAAGAAGCATTCCGCGGCATTTCCGAAACGGAACGGAAAACATTCATGAATCTGATGCTGCGGGTCTATGAGAATATCTCTTCAAGAAAGGATTGATCCAAATATGGAAAAACTAAAACGATACATTGTATTTCTGATCGGGCTTTTCATCAATTCACTGGGCGTCAGCCTGATCACTAAGGCGGATCTCGGTACATCCCCGATCTCATCGATTCCCTATGTGCTCAGCCTGAATTTCCCTTTTACACTGGGACAGTTCACGATCGCGTTCAGCCTTCTGCTGATCCTGATCCAGCTCGTCATCCTGCGCAGGAATTTTAAGGCGGAGCATCTGCTGCAGATCCCGATCTCCATCCTGTTCGGATATTTTATCGACCTGACCATGATCATGCTGTTTTTCGTACATCCGCAGACCTATCTTTCTTCTGTGGTCTATCTGCTGATCGGGTGCGTGATCCTGGGATTCGGAGTATACACAGAAGTCCTCGCCGATGTGGCGATGCTCCCCGGCGAATCGTTCGTCCGTGCTGTGTCTTCCACGTGGAAAACGGAATTCGGATCCACAAAGGTTGCTTTTGACGTGTCGCTGGCGGTCATCGCGGCAGTCCTTTCTCTCCTCTTCGCCCATCGCCTGGACGGGGTCAGAGAAGGGACGATCATCGCCGCTCTGCTCGTCGGTTTCATCGCCCGCCTGTTCGGACGCAGACTCGCCTTTCTCGGACCGCGTCTCTTCCGCACAAATGAGAAAAGCAGTGATGAACAAACTGCCGCAGCTTCGGTTTCGGAGGGCACTTTAGTTTCAGATAGCTCTTCGGTTTCGGCAGATGAGAAAGCTCCAGCGCCGTACAAGGTCATCGTGATCGGGCACCAGTACGGAAGCGGCGGGCACGATATTGGGAAATCACTTGCCGGGAAACTGGGCTTCGCCTTCTACGACAATGAGATCATACAGATGACCGCAGGCTCCACTGGATACACACCGAAATTCGTGCAGGAGCACGAAGAAAATATAACGAACAGCTTCCTCTACGACCTTGTAAGCCAGATGTACATTTACTCCGATACCCGGGAAGCTCCCAGGGACGCCATCTTCGAATCCGAGGGGGAAGTCATCCGCAGTCTCGCCGATCAGGGAAACTGTGTCATCCTCGGCAGATGCGCAGATTATTTTCTCCGTGACCGTCATGACTGCCTGAAGGTCTATCTCCACGCGCCGGAAGATTACCGTGTAAAGCGGATCATGGATACGGAAGATCTGTCGGAAGAGGACGCCCGCCGGAAAGTGCGCAGGATGGACCGCAGGCGTTCGGATAATTACCATTACTATACAAGACGGATCTGGGGACATTCCGGGAACTACGATCTTACAATTGACACAGGCATCGGCGCTGAGGCTGTGGAAGAGATCATCCGCCGTACTCTGGAATTAAAGGCTCTGGAATTAAAGCAATAATAGGAAAGTAACGTACTTTCGTGCTACGTAGATGTATGATATACTGAAGAAGTTACCGCCCCTATACTGGTATCAGGAAGGGGGTGTTTCTGTTGGAAATTCTTATATCTTTTCTTATCGCTGTCATGGCTGGTGTAGCCTGCCACTACATCATCAAATGGTTAGACAGCGATGAATAGTCGGTAACTAACCTCGGGCTTAATCCACCCGCAAAAATGGAATAGAGAACCCCCGGAGATCGCACCTCCGGGGGTTCTCGCCGTTCCTGTTAGAACTCTTATATCTCTTTGCCTGTACTGAATATAGCATATGCTCCAGGCAAAGTCAAGTTTATGCATTCTGCAAAGATTCTATCCAAAAATGAAATCTTAAATTCCACCTATCCCAAGGGCTGTAGCATTTACTTCTGCACAGTCGATATTTACTCTT
>CALWDM010000063.1 GCA_944376695.1 uncultured Mediterraneibacter sp.
GAACCCTCGCGCCGCTACTAACGACCTACTCCCTTTCCAGGGGAGCCCCTTCGGCCAGCTTGGGTACTTCTCCAAAACGTCCGGTATTTAATATACACGATATTCTCCCTGTTGTCCAGTACTTTTTTCAAATCATTTTTCAGAACTCTAAAGTCTCCTTCTAACTGGATCGAGCGGTTCATCCTATATTGGATTCCCTTTTCACTCAGAATATTTTCATAAGATTCCTGGCACTTTTCTAAAAAGCTCTTCGGAATATACAGCCGTTTATTCTCCTTTGCTTTCGTACATTTTTCTTTATAAGGACAGTCAGTGCGGTCTTCACATTCATAGACGGTGACTTCCAATTCATATCCGCTCTTGCTTTCTGTTTCTTAAGAAATATCGGCCGCAGTTTCTTCCCTGTGTGGCAAGTATAGATATCTGCACCCTCATCATATCCTATGTTTTCCCGCTTACTGATATCCTGTTTAAAACTGCGCTTTTTCCATTTCTCATAAGTCTGGCGTTTCAGAAACCGGCGGAACAGCTCCAGGTATTTCTGGTTACGGCTTTTCCCGTTCCCTCTGCCATGGACAAAAACGGTGTGCTGCTCTTCGCAGATCTGTTCCAGAAACCGACAGATCTTCTGAAGTTCCTGTGTCCCTGTTTCCTACATTACAGAAAATTTTTGCAGATACTCCTGATTCAGGAGAGATACGGCTTCCTGTACTTTCTGGAACATTTTTGTTTCCCATTTCCCTACGGATTTTTCCAGACAAAGGTATATTTGTTGGCGGATGCTTCCAGTTTTGTCCCAGAAATAAAAACAGTCTCTTTCGATAATTCTCCGGCTTTTTCCAGCCGTTTTGCCATCTGATAAAAAAGATTCTCGCAGGCGTCTGCCAGGAATCTCGTGCAGAAACGGGCAATTGCACTGTGATCTGTTGCCTTTTGTCCGGCCAACAGCCACATGAAGTCGATATCCCGTTTACAAGCGGTTTCAATCTTTCTGGATGAATAAATGTTTTAGGAATACGCAAAGGTCAGGATCTTGAACATTGTCTTGGGATCCACTGCCGGATTTCTGCCTTTGGCAGAGTAAGCCTGATACAGTAAACTGTAATCCAATCTCTCCAATTCGCGGCTCAGCAGTCGGACAGAATCATCATCAGGAACCAAACCTTCCAAATTTAATGGCAAAACCAGTTGATAAGGCCCGCCGAATTCGATGTAATTTTTATGGTATTTGGGGTTAGCAGGCATATCTAATTATACCATGGATTACGGGCTCTTCGGAGCCCGTTTTCTGTTTTTAAGTATAAAAAGTGGGGCTGTCGCTCCAGTAGATTATTTATCTACTGGAGCGACAGCCCCTCCCAAAGCGGAGAGGGTGGGATTCGAACCCACGCGCCCTTTCGGACAAACGGTTTTCAAGACCGCCTCGTTATGACCACTTCGATACCTCTCCATATATGCGCCGCAGATAAGATACTTTACTATATTCTCCGTGTGCGACGCTGCTTATTCTAACACAGATGTAAAATCCATGTCAATACCTGTTTTTCAAAAACCCTTCCGCCGTCCCGAGATCTTCCGGTGTGGTGATCTTTATATTCTCATACGAGCCATAAAAAAGCCTGATCGGAAAATCCAGCATCTGCTCCACTACCATAGCGTCATCCGTGACCGCCGGATGTTCTTTCTCCATGAGCAAACGGTACGCTTCTTTGACAAGAGCCGTCTCAAATACCTGAGGTGTCTGGACGATCCAGACCCTGCTCCGGTCAGGCGTATCCGCCACAAAGCCGTTTTCATCCGCAATCTTGACCGTATCTTTTGCAGGCATTCCCGCTACGCATGCCCGGTCAGCGCTTACGCATTCATATCCCCGCCGGATGATCTTTTCGTCCACGAAAGGTCTTGCACCGTCATGAATGAAAACAAATCCATCGGCTTTTGCCTCCTGAAGCCCGTTCCAGACAGAATCATATCTCTCCGCTCCTCCGGAAACAATCTTCTTCACTTTGGACATTCCATACCTGTCTATGATCTCCTTCCGGCAGTGCTCTTCTTCTCCGCTGCCTGTAACAAGGATGACCTCATCGATCAGCTCAGAGTCCTCAAATGCTTTCAGAGAATAATAGAGCACCGGCCTCCCGCCCATGAGCAGGTACTGCTTGTGCACTTTTGTTCCCATCCGCTTTCCGCTGCCCCCGGCAAGCACGACAGCCGTGCAGTATTTCTTTTCCATATACGTCCTCCCGGATAATTCCGCTTTTCTCCTGCTCTCATCCACCGCCACGGAGCCAGCCTTTCTCCAACTCTCATCCCCTCCGCGGAATCAGTCCTTCCTACCGCTCGCCCAGTTTCAGGTTCGGCACTGCGTTCAGATCCCATCCATGCCTTGTGCCCGCGAGATACTCGTAATACGCCGCAGCCCCGATCATTGCCGCATTGTCCGTGCAATAGATCGGCGACGGGCGGTAAAAACGGATCTCCCGCTCTTTGCACGCCTGTTCCATAGCCTTCCTGAGCGCAGTGTTCGAAGCCACCCCGCCTGCGATGGCAAACTTATACACGCCATAGTCTTCTGCCGCTCTCATGGAATTCTCCACCAGGACTTCTACGACCGCTTTCTGGAAGGAAGCCGCGATGTCCGCAGGATCGAAGCTCTCACCTTTCATTTTACAGCCGTTGATGTAATTCAGCACCGCGGATTTCAGTCCGCTGAAACTGAAATCATACTGCGCGCCTTCGATATGTGCTTTTGGGAATTTCACTGCGTCCGGATTTCCTTCTTTTGCGATCCGGTCGATCTTCGGTCCGCCCGGATATCCCAGGCCGATCGCACGGGCGACCTTGTCGTACGCCTCTCCCGCCGCATCGTCCCGCGTGCGCCCGAGGATCTCATATTTCCCATACTCAGCCACACGCACGAGATGGGTATGCCCGCCTGACGCAACGAGACAGAGGAAGGGCGGCTCCAGCTCCGGATGCTCGATATAATTCGCAGAGATATGTCCCTCGATATGATGCACTCCCACCAGAGGGAGATTCCGGGCAAACGCGATGGCTTTCGCCTCTGCCACTCCCACGAGAAGCGCTCCCACAAGCCCGGGGCCGTAGGTTACGCCTACCGCGTCAATGTCGTCCAGCGTCACCTCCGCCTCTTTCAGCGCCTCCTCGGTCACCTGGTTGATCTTTTCGATATGCTTCCTGGACGCGATCTCAGGAACCACGCCTCCGTACAGCTTGTGAAGGTCGATCTGGGATGAGATGACATTGGAGAGGACTTCTCTCCCGTTGTGGACCACCGCTGCCGCAGTCTCATCACAGGACGTCTCGATGGCCAGGATATTGATATCTCTTATCTCTTTCATGTTAGGCCTCTCAATCTTTAAACATCAGCTCTGTTGACATTCCGTCTTTCCCCGCCTTTGCAGCCGGGAATATGCGGCGCACCTCGTCCATATAAGGCTCCGGCCGGGTCAGGGACGGGCTGTAATGGGTCAGCCACATTTCTCCCACCTGTGCGTCCGCCGCGATCTGTGCCGCTTCGTAAAATGTCATATGTTTATACTCTGCCGCTTTGGCAGCTTTCTCTTTCTCGCCGTACATCCCCTCACAGATAAAGAGATCCGCTTTTTCCGCGTTTCTGCGGATGGATTCCGTGGGGCTCGTATCCGTGGTATAGGTCAGCTTCAGGCCTTTCCGCGGAGGTCCCAGCACCATATCCGGGGTAAACACCCCTTCTTCCGACTCGATCGTCTCTCCGTTTTGGAGCCTGCTCCAGTACGGCAGCGGGATATTTTGGGCTTTCGCTTTCGCCGCGTCAAATTTTCCCGCACGGTCGATCTCCAGGGTATACCCGTAGCAGAGCACATTGTGGTTGACACGGAACGCCTTCAGACGGTATCCGTTCATCACAAAAGTCTGCTCCGCTCCTTCAATCTCTCTGTAAACGATCGGGAAAGGCAGCTCCGGCGCGATCACGCGCAGGCTCCCCACAACACGCTCCAGCCCTTTCGGCCCGATCAGCGTAAGGGGCTCCCGCCGGTCTGCGTTCCCCATAGTAAGGAGCAGCCCCGGAAGGCCGCTGATATGATCTCCGTGATAATGGGTAAAACAGATCACATCGATGGGTTTGAAGCTCCACCCTTTTTCTTTCACCGCCACCTGGGTTCCTTCCCCGCAGTCGATCAGCAGGCTGCTGCCGTTAAAGCGGGTCATCAGCGCCGTCAGGTAACGGTACGGGAGCGGCATCATCCCGCCGCACCCGAGCAAACATACATCTAACATTTGATCCCTCTGTTTTCTATTTCTAAAAATCCGTATGATTTTTTTGTTATTCTGCTTTGTTCTCTATCTCCGCAGGCAGTTTGAAAGACGCGAGCAGCCTGTCATAGCATTCCTCACATAAATCAAAGCTGTGTCTCTCACCGTCTTTTTCGGAAAAATATCCCCATTCCTGATCCACACTGAATACCCCTTCCCTGGGATATCCGTCCACTACCGGGATTTCTTTTCCGCACTGGTTGCAGATGATTTTTTTAATTTCTTTTGTTTCTTTTATCTGATACTGGCGCATACATCTTCCTCCTGTAAAAAACAGTCTTGTTCTCTGTTACGCCTAAAGTATATCTGACCGGACCGCAGATTCCTACTGGGAACTGCTGCCGGTACTGTGGCCCGATTTCCAGCCGCCATATGCACCGACACCTACTTTGGAATATCAATACTTACACGCCGGCGCTGGCGATGCTGCGCTTATTCCGTCTCTCCCGGGCTGTCTTTCCCTTCTTCCACCGGTCGGCTCATAAGAATGGCGTCTTCCGTCGGATTTTCATAAAACCGCTGCCGGATGCCATCTTCTGCAAATCCTGCCTTAACATAAAGCGCCCTTGCCGCCGCGTTGCCTGCCCGTACATCCAGAAGAATCTTCCTGATCCCGCCGGACCTGCAGATCACTTCCAGTTCCTTTAAAATGGCACTGGCAACCCCCTGCCTCTGCATCTCTTTTGCCACAGCGATCCGCGCGATCTCCGCCTCATCCGCGGCTGTATATGCCAGCAGATATCCGGCAGCGCGCCCCGCTTTCTCCGCCGTCAGGCAGATCGTGTTGGGCTGTGCCAGCGTCTCAAGAACCGATTTTTCACTCCACGCATCCGGGAAGAGCTGATGCTCCATCTCTGCCACTGCCGCCCCGTCCTCCATCGTCATTTTGCGGACCTCGGGCACCGCGTTTTTCTCCCGATGTGCCCTCTCGCGTTCTGCCTGGGACACCCGCAGGTACTCCGGCTTATGCTCTGCCGCTGTCTCATACCAGCCTTCACGGTAATATCGGATCCCCAACGCCCCGACTGCCGCCGCTCGCTGCCGGTTCATGTACGATGGCGCAAAAAAGAACGGTACTTTCAGCCCTTCAGCAAGCCTCTCTCTGTACACCGGGACACCGTCTCCCAAAAATACGACGCGTTTCCCATAGATATTCAGACGCCGGATCAATTCCTCCACTGATACTGCCATCTGCACGCGCACGACTTTAAAATGGTATCTCATCTCCTGCGTATCTTCCGCCGCACGCTCGGGGACAAAGGTGTAGATCCCTGTGTAGACCTGGCTCCGCCTTGCATCCATGATCGGGCAGATGATATCCTCGCACCCGTAGACGCTGTAAGCCATCGCATCCACTGTCGGCACATGGACCAGCGGTTTGCCCAGCGCAAGCCCCAGGCCTTTTGCCGTCGCCGAGCCGATCCTCAGCCCGGTAAAGGAGCCCGGGCCGCCAGACACTGCGATAGCGTCGATCGTCGACAGATCGATCTCCACCATGCGCACCATCTCGTCGATCATCGGCAGAAGTGTCTGTGAGTGTGTCTTTTTATAATTAATCGTATATTCCGCGACCGTCTGCTCATCCTCTACGATCGCAGCCGTAGCTGTCAGCCCTGAGCTGTCTATCGCCAATACTCTCATAGTCTGTCCTGCTTTCTGTTCCCTTTCATTCTCTCTGCGCCACTGTGATCCTCCGGTAGTCAAACCCGCGCTCCAGGTCTTTCTCGATCAGGATCTCCGTGCGCTTCTCCGGAAGGATCTCGCTGATCAGATCCGCCCACTCGATCAGGGAGACTCCCTCTCCCATCACATAGTCGTCAAAGCCGACCTCTTCCATCTCTTCCACGTCGCCGATCCGGTACACATCAAAGTGATAGAAGGGCAGTCTCCCGCCGTCGTATTCCTGGACGATCGTAAATGTCGGGCTGTTCACCGGCTCTTCGATCCCGAGCCCTTTTGCCAGTCCCTGGGTAAACACGGTCTTCCCGACTCCCAGATCTCCCGTCAGGGTAAACACCTGACCGGCGTATGCCTTTTCTCCCAGCTCTTTTCCCACGCGGAATGTCTCTTCCGGGGAATTGGTCTCTATCACCATATACGGACTCCTTTCTCAGAGATATCCTCTGCCGTCATGCGGTGTTCTGCACGCAATGCGGCAGCCGGAGCGCATCCCTTTGTCTTACCGGACTTTCCCGGTCTGCGTCCTGCCGGCTGCCTTACTGCATCATTCTTTTAGTGATGGAACAGACGGATCCCTGTAAACGCCATCACCATGCCGTATTTATTGCATGTCTCGATCACATTGTCGTCCCGCACGGAACCGCCCGGCTGCGCGATGTATTTCACGCCGCTCTTGTGTGCGCGCTCGATGTTGTCCCCGAACGGGAAGAACGCGTCTGAACCAAGAGACACATCTGTCATCTTATCCAGCCATGCCCGCTTCTCCTCGCGTGTAAACACTTCCGGTTTCTCTGTAAAAATATTTTCCCACGCGCCGTCTGCGAGGACATCCATATACTCCTCCCCGATGTACAGGTCGATCGCGTTATCCCTGTCCGCGCGCCTGATGTCTTCTTTGAACGGGAGCCCCATCACCTTCGGGCACTGTCTGAGCCACCAGTTGTCCGCCTTCTGTCCGGCGAGGCGTGTACAGTGGATACGGGACTGCTGCCCCGCGCCGATGCCGATCGCCTGCCCGTCCTTTACATAGCAGACAGAGTTGGACTGCGTGTATTTCAGTGTGATCATAGAGATTGCCAGATCCACTTTCGCCGCGTCTGTAAGCTCTTTGTTGTCTGTAACGATGTTAGAGAAGAAATCCTTATCAATATGCAGTTCATTCCTTCCCTGTTCAAATGTAATGCCGTACACTTCCTTTCGCTCCAGCGCCGCGGGCACATAATCCGGGTCGATCTGGATCACATTGTAGTTCCCTTTTTTCTTCTGCTTTAAAAGTTCCAGCGCTTCCGGCTCATATCCGGGCGCGATCACGCCGTCAGACACTTCGCGCTTGATCAGCCTTGCGGTATCTACATCGCAGACATCGGACAGCGCGATGAAATCGCCGAAGGAGGACATCCTGTCCGCGCCTCTCGCACGCGCATAGGCGCACGCCAGCGGTGAAAGCTCTCCCAGGTCATCCACCCAGTAGATCTTCGCCAGCGTCTCGGAAAGAGGCAGTCCGACTGCCGCCCCCGCCGGGGACACATGTTTAAAGGATGTCGCCGCCGGAAGCCCGGTCGCTTTTTTCAGCTCGGATACGAGCTGCCAGCCGTTAAAAGCATCCAGGAAGTTGATATAGCCCGGATGCCCGCACATCACCTCGATCGGCAGGTCGCTCCCATCGTTCATGTAGACCCTGGACGGTTTCTGGTTCGGGTTGCATCCGTATTTCAGTTCTAATTCTTTCATCTTTTTATCCGCTCCTTTTCTTCTCAATCCATCATCCAGTTCAATATCAGTCACTGGTTTTTATTTACGATCTTTGTCTCATATTTCCCTGTCTTGATGTCGATATAGCGGACAAAAAGGGAAACTTTATTCTCCTCGTTCAGGCTGTTCCAGAGAAGGTCCGTAAACGCGTCCATATCATCGGAAATGCCGATCAGTTTCGGCTCGCCCTCAAAGCTCGGGAGCGGATCTCCGTCACACATGTACGTATGGATGAAGTGCCCTTCCCCCGCCGCCGGATTTTCATAGGCAAATGTATACCGGCTGCAGCTGTCCGGGCTGCCGTTATTACTCTTTAAAATAGACATGGCATAATTATATGTGCCGTTTTCTATGTGCATGATCCCGGAGATGCGGGGCGTATAGTTCGGTCCGTCCGGCTCGAACTCTCTTGTGCGCAGTGACTGCTCAAAAGTAAGCTGCTTATCCATGCCCTCATAGATCGTATCCGTCTGGTCGCCGTTTGTCACGATCGTCTTATTGCCGAGAACACGCACCGGAGCGTAGATGATCAGACTCGGATCTGTCAGCTTGGAAGGATCAAACGCCTGTGTACGGATCCCCTCTCCGTCCTCCACGAAAATACGGTTCCTGCTGTTCTCGCTCCTCCCCATGATGAAATAAGCTGTAACTGCCTTCTTCCCGTCAGGGGTTTTCCCTATGATGATCCCTCTCCCGGGATATGAATTGTTTTTCAGTTCTTCCTCAATAGACAGCATCTTCATCGCACTGCATCTCCTTTCTGTATGATCCGCCCCTGGTATTTATCATTTTCCGTTCCGATTCCACACAAAGCTTACTGCTCTGTGAGAGATCAGATCTGATATTCTTCTATTCGCCGCTCTCTCCGTCATCAGAACTCCATCGCTGCTTCTTTCGCCCGCCGTGCTCCTCTTCCCCGGTCTGCGCAGGCTGTTCTATCTTGAGCCGTGCCCTGGTAATTCTGTTGTCTCTTACCTCTTCCACTGTAAACACAAGATGCTCTGCCGCAACGGTATCTCTGTCATCCTTCTCCGGGATATGTCCAAGCTTTTCGATCAGATATCCCGAGAGCGTATCGTAATTCTCTGTCTCAAGCTTCAGCCCCAGTTCTTCGTTCAGATCATCGATCAATATTCCGCCGTCAAGAACGTATTCATCCTCGCTGACCGCTTCGATCTCCGGCACGACCTCCTCATATTCTTCATTGATATCGCCCATGATCTCTTCCACCAGGTCCTCGATGGTCACGATACCTGAAAATCCGCCGTACTCATCCACCAGGATCGCCATATGGTGCCTAGTCTCCTGCATGCTGCGGAACAGCTCGTCCGCATCCTTTGTCTCAGGCACAAAAAACGGTTTGTGGAGCATCCGTCTGATGTCTCCTTCCTCCAGCGCATTTTTCCGAAGCTCGATCATCACATCCTTCACGTGGAGCACGCCGATGATATTGTCAATGCTTTCCTCATATACAGGAATCCTGCTGTGCCTCGTCTGAAGGATCTCATCGATCTGAGACTCAAATGAATCTTCAATGTCAATGGTAAACACATCACGCCTCGGCACCATGATCTCCTTGGCTGTCCTCTCATCAAACTTAAACACCGAGTCGATCATCTCACGTTCGTCATCATCAAACGTGCCGCTCTCATTTCCCATCTTAAGAAGCGCTTTGATCTCTTCCTCTGTCACAGCCTCCTCCTGGTCTTCTGTCTTCATATGAAGGATCCTCAGGACCAGCTTTGTAGAAAATGACAACAATTTTGTAAACGGCGTCAGGATAATGGAAATATAATGAATCGGCATGACAGTCATCATACAGAAGGCTTCCGCCTTCTGCAGCGCGATCCTCTTCGGTACAAGCTCACCGAACACAAGATTGAAAAACATCAGGATCAGCGTCACGCCGTTGTAGGCGATCTGCCCGCTGTACGGGATACCCGCGCTGTGCATCCATTCTGCCAGCACCGGCGAGATGCTCGATGCCGCCGAAGCCGATGAGTAAAATCCTGCAAATGTGATCGCAACCTGGATGGTAGAGAGGAACTTCGTCGAATCCTCAAACAGTCCCTCGATCACTTTTGCCTTTTTATTTCCCTCCTCGGCAAGGCTGCGTATCCTGTTCTTGTTGACAGATACGACCGCCATCTCCGCCCCGGCAAAATATGCGTTCAGCAAAGTGAAAAACAACAACAGTAACAAGTCGAAAATAATAGTGTTCCCCGCAGGGTCTGCATCCATAAAAAAACTCCTCCTAATAAATTATTATCAGGAGAAGTATATCATGTGAATGCTGTTTGCGCAAGATACGTTCTAAATGCGTCTTTTCAAGGATTTTTAGGATTTTTATTACAAAAATTCATTTTAAGGGCAGATACTGATTATCTGTAATTTATAATTTGTAAAGAATCGCATATGAACGATGTTATCCCCTGCATACGTCACGTTTCTTTCTTCTAAAATTAAATTCCTCCTCCTACTCCCTTAAACTTCTCTACAAAAGCAGATATTTTTTCAAATACACTCTGCTTCTTAGCGTGATATTTAGGATTGAGCGGACTCATTTTAGGAAGAGTTTCATTCAGGCCCGTCCCATTTTCGCTCGCATATTCTTTTTTCAATGACGCCAGGATATATCGTTTCGCAGCTTCCTCATTAAGCTGCTCCTCTCTTATCAGCTCTTCCGCTTCTTTTTTCTGTTCTATTTGTGCGAATTGATAAAATGCATCCATAACACTTGCCTTATCCCGAATTTCATCTAAATCCGTCAGATTAATAAAATCCACGATCAAGCTTTCCTTGGCACGATTCCCTGTACTGGAACGTATTATACGGCGCATTTCTTCGACTAAAGCACTTTTATCCTTTGTATTTTGATTCTTCTCAAAAATCAACTCAAGGATATAATCCAAATTAATCTCTTGAGATTTTAACAGGTCTACTTCAAATACAACATCATCCCAGTCAATATTTGAATTTTCTTTATCTCTCCCTTCTTTTTCACGGCGAATCCACTCACGAATATCATTATATGCAGAGCGATAGTCCTGAATCGTTCTTTCTGCCAATACATCTATCAATTGCATCGCTTTGATATCTTCACCGCTGACAAAATACGTTGCTTTAAATTCGTTTACTGCTACCGGATCACTTAAATCAATTTTCTGCAATTCTTTTAAGCATGTAAACTCGTCATAATTCTGCAAAATATTTTCGATTCTCAGATATTCTCCAAACAGTTTAACAAAATCTTTTTTATCCTTTTCTGTAACGATTTCATCAATATCCGCAAAACGTGAATTTAATTCCTTCACCACATCCACATAACCGCGGCATATTTCGCCTGTAGCAATATCCTTAAATCCTTCCATATATTCTTTATAGCTTTTTTCGAGAACTATATTTCTTGTATTGTCATCCCCAAAACATTTTATCGCATCAATTGTCGCTTGTTCCAGATTTCTAAAAGTAACAATATTCCCAAATGTTTTTGTTGAATCATAAATGCGGTTCGTTCTGGAAAACGCCTGCATAAGTCCGTGATAACGAAGATTTTTATCTACAAACAGTGTATTTAGTGTTGGCGCGTCAAAGCCGGTCAAAAACATACCCACAACGATCAGCAGATCTACTTCCCGGTTCTTTACACGATTAGAAAGATCTCTGTAATAATTTTGAAACTCTTTGCTCTCAACGCTAAAATTCGTTTTAAACATTTTGTTGTAGTCATTAATAGCTAAGGTAAGGAATTCTTTTGCACTGCTGTCCAGCGCTGCAGGTTCAAAAGTTTCATCCGGGATCTCCCCTATAGCATTTTGTTCTTCATTCGCTGCAAAAGAAAAAATCGTCGCGATTTTCAAAGGCCTGTCACACTCTTTTTGCATACTGTTAAGCGATTTATAATAAAGTTTTGCCGCGTTAATATTAGTCACAGCAAACATTGCATTGAATCCTTTTGCATCTAAATGTATACGATGGGTCTTCACCCTAAAATTGTCCAGGATATACTGGGAGATTTCCTTTATTCTTTCGGGATGCAGCAACGCTTCTTTTGTCTCAGCAGCCGTCAGCTTTTTCTCATCCTGCTCCATTTCAATCGTTCTGAATTTAGGACGGACATCATTATAGTCAACTTTAAATTTCAAAACCTTTTCATCTCTGATCGCATCCGTGATCGTATAGGAATGGAGTTCTCTTCCGAATACAGATTCCGTTGTTTCTGATCCCAGAGCATTTTCAGTAAATATGGGCGTACCTGTAAAACCAAATTGATAGTATTTCTTAAATTTTCTTTTGATATTTTTTCGTGCTTCACCAAACTGCGAACGATGAGCTTCATCAAAGATAAAAACAACCTGCTTATCGTAGATTGATAAATCTGATTCAGCCTTTACGAGATTATTCAGTTTTTGAATCGTAGTAACAATAATTCTATTATCGTCTTTTTCAATATTGCGTTTCAGTCCGGCGGTATTTTCCGAACCATTTACACTATCCGGTGAAAAGCGCTGATATTCTTTCATGGTCTGATAATCCAGATCTTTTCGGTCCACTACGAAAAGAACTTTGTCTATATAATCCAGCTCTGTTGCTAATCGGGCGGCTTTAAAGCTGGTCAAAGTTTTTCCTGAACCCGTTGTATGCCAGACATATCCGCCTCCCTCGGTCGTTCCCCATTTTCTGGCATTGTAAGAACATTTTATTTTCCAAAGAATCCTTTCTGTTGCCGCAATCTGATAAGGACGCATAATCAATAAATTGTCGTTTACATCCAGTACAGAATAAATCAGCAACACCCTTAACACTGTACTTTTTTGGAAAAAAGTTGCAGTGAAATCTTTTAGATCCTTTATCGGGCTATTATCTGCTTTCGCCCAATTCATTGTAAAATCGAAACTGTCTTTGTCCCTTCTTGTCGTATTTGCAAAATAACGGGTGTCAGTACCATTTGAGATCACAAACATCTGCAGATATTTATATAAAGAGTTTTCTGAATTAAAACTCTCTTTGCTATACCTGTTTATCTGATTGAAAGCTTCGCGTATGGCTACTCCTCGTTTCTTAAGTTCTACCTGGATCATCGGCAATCCATTGACCAGAATTGTAACATCATAGCGGTTAGCCTGAGTTCCTGTCTGTTCAAATTGAGAAATAACCTGTACTTTATTCTTTGCGATGTCTTTTTCTTCTTTCTTCACAAGATATATGTTCTTAATATGCCCATCGTCAAATACGAAATCATAAATGTAATTATTGTGGATTTTACATGTTTTATCTATATGGTTATCACCTGCTTTATCTAAATATTCTTCACAAAATCTTGTCCATTCTGAGTCAGTAAATTGAACGTCATTGAGTATTTGCAGCTGTACACGTGCATTCTCAAACATTGCCTCCGGAGTTTTCAGATCCGACAGATATTCATACCCCTGACTTCTCAGATCTTGTATAAACTCGTTTTCAAGATCTGCCTCTGTCTGATATGTACTTGTTTCGCGCGCACATGATATATATTTTTCATATTTGTCCAGAACTATGAAATTGTTTGATTCTGCTATCGGATTATATTCATACATCAATCTGGCTCCTTCCAAAATTTTGCATTATCGATCAGATGATTAAATAATAGTTTCACTGTTTGTTTTTCTGGTTCTGTCGGTTTTCTCACTTCATCATTCAATAAGGTCCTGTGACTGTAAAAATTCATAATACGTGCCGCATATACTTCCTTATCGTCAGGCAACAGATCTGACCACTTTTCATAACCGAGAAAATTCGCCGCCTTTTCGTATAAATTGCGCAGCAAAGTAAAATGATATTTTTCTATTTTGTTTTCTTCAATTGCCCGTTTAATTATCCCAATCAGATGATGATGGTATGAAAAGCTTTTATTTGAATCTCCTTTGCTTTCATTTAGATCATAAGTCCCGTCTTCATTCTTTTCTAACATGTATCCGGTTTTCTTATTTAGCTCATTATATAACACATTATAAAACACAGGACTGTGCGTAGTAATAATAAATTTTAGATCTGATTCATTCTTTCGAATTATTCCTGCAAGATTTACCGCCATCTGTATCAAGTGATTATCATCAAGAGATGTCACCGGATCGTCTATAAAAATATATTCTAACTGATTCAGTTTGTCTGTTTCTCTGTCACTTTCTTCCGGTATATTTAATACTTCTACAACTTGTTCCAGCAAACTATAGAAAACGCTCCAGACAAAATTGCTTTCTTCCCCTTTGGATATCTTAACATTTTCAGCATCCTGGTCATTTCCTCTTCTCAGAGAAAAGGTTACCTCTGAAAAATCTTCATTAAATTTCGGTGTTAACGCTTCATTGTTAATATAAGTCTGAAAGTTACTTATAACATTTCGTTCTTGTCCCTGATCAACAAATACCCAGTCTGTAAATACATTTGGATGAATTTTCAGTTTCAAATCAGTATCGTTATCCAAATCATTATCCCAATAAAACAAGTCCTCTGTAAAAGCATTATAATATAGTATTTTCTTGCCTGCCAATCCTGTTTCTCCTTCATCCGATTCATTTTTAGGGGCAACCAAGTCTTTAAACGCTCTTGAAAGCCGTGTTTTACCAGTACCATTAAAAGCATATATTAACTGTGCTTTTTTGCCGCAGTGTTTGAGCTGTCTTGCAATTTCATCTAAAGTTTTTCCCATATTACACCTCTGGTTTATCTTTAAAATGACAATAATTTATCCCTGTAATATTCGTATTGCTTCTGTCTAGCCTCTATTTCCGCCGGAAGCCCAATAGAAATATTGTTACATAGAGTGTCAAATCGGTCAAGAATACCAACAATTCTTTCCTGTTCCTCGATTGACGGAAGCGGAATTGGAATGTTATTCAAGTTTTTCTGATTCAGTTTTGGTTGTGCTCCACCTGAAATATATTGTGAAAGGTCGATTGAATTCAAATAGAACTCTACAAACCTTCTTGTCACATAGCAATCAAACTTCAAAACATGCGCATGATTGTTTACCCAATTTTTACCCGCTATGGAGAACGCAATAGGTGTGCTTCGTGCCACCAGATTATTGCCATCTTCAGAAACAAGCAGATAATCTCCATCAAAGATGTAGTCATTCACATAATCTACAATACCAGATGCACCATAATAAGGATACTCGCCCGCTTCACGTTTTCCACTTGTGATAGGTTTTCTCTTACTGTCATGGTTTTCAGAAATCATGTCCAGTGTAACAAAAGCAATACCAAAAACATATTGACAGAGCCGAATCAATCCACTATGTCTGTCTGTCTGTCTGTCTGTCTGTCTGTCTGTCTGTCTGTCTGTCTGTCTGTCTGTCTGTCTGTCTGTCTGTCT
>CALWDM010000064.1 GCA_944376695.1 uncultured Mediterraneibacter sp.
AATGAAGGTGGCCGTTGGGCTCCGCCGGGTGGCCGCTGGCAAACGCACCAGTGGCCGCCGTGCGGCGCAAATTGCAAATAATCAAGGGATATTCCAAAAGTCTGTATTGGAATATCCCTTTTGCTATTTTGGGGTGTTTCCTGCATGGACTACCGCCTGTCAATCCCCACTCTTACGAGTGCCTACGGTAAAGGGATTGACAGGCTTTTCCTTAAATATATCTTTTTTCAGTAAGGATTATTTTTCCATAAATAGCTGTAACCTTTGGCGACCATAAATTGATGATACTGGAACATTTTGTTACCATTTTCAAGAGGGGTTTCTATATAATCCTTTTCATCATCAATATAGTATACATCATCCGGTAATAAATCTAGTCGATGTTCAATAGAATTGTTATCATTTGGCATGTTATAAAATACTCTTATGTAATCCCGATTACGTTCATATCGTTTTAAGCGCCCCTCTGGTTCAATGATTAAAAATGCTGTTAAAATTTCATTGCTTGTTATTTCCTCTGACATTTCCCTAAATTTCATCTGTTCACCTCTTATATATTAGCCATTTATGGCTAATATTATTATAAGCAGTATATGGGTATCATGCAAGTAGGAGGGTACAAAAGCATGATATCTTATGAGCCATTTTGGAACACATTAAAAGTCAGAAATATAAGTCAATATCGTTTGATTAAAGATTACAGGATTTCAGCCGGACAGCTTTCCAGAATGAGAGCCAATCAGAATATATCGACACATACTATTGATATGCTTTGTGAAATTCTTAATTGCGAAGTACAAGACATTATAATTTATAAAAAGAACATCTAAAATTGGATGATGCGCGTTTCCTCCATTCTTTTTGATAGAACACACCAGAACACGATAGAACACATTTCAGACATACTAGAAGTGTCTGGAAACGGCGTAATAGCAAGGAAATCCGGGAAGTATACAAAATATTTTCTGGTATTCGATTCTCTCATCCCCTGCTCCAGGAAATGCCGGAAGCCTTGAGTTTTCAAGGGTTCCGGCACTTTTTGCTTCATTCGTGTATACTGTTGAATTCTATAAACCTGTCCCACAATTCATCAAAATTCCTGAACTCATAATATGTATCTCCGACCTTTAAATATCGCCCCGGGCTGATCGTCAGCATTTCTCCGTCTGTAAAACAGATTGTGTAATAAGACACCGCCCCGCTTGTCAGCGCTTCCTTTTCGTCCACAGCACTGCCGAGCTCCGCCTGTGCCAACAGCTCTATAAAACCGCTGGCTTCATCTTCCGAAAAAGTATATAAAAATCCCCCGTTTTTTCCACCTGTAGTTCCCGTATGCTCGATCTTATCAATCTCAGATATATCGATATCTGCCAGATCAATGTCCGGCCCCTGCTTTCCGCAGCCGGATAATACGCCCATGACAAAAACCAGTGTAAACAAAACAGCCCATGCCCATCCCCTACGGCCTGCATTTCCCGCACGGATCGAATCCATCTTCGATCAGTTCCTCTCTTGTCCCGGTAAATTCACTCCTGTTTTTCGCTTTGATGTCATCCACGCTGGAGCACTCCGGCTTATGGAATTTCTTTGTATTTTTATTCAGGATATAGGTCTGTTCCTTCGGTTCCTGATCTTCTCCGTTTTCAGCATCGCTGTCATCCGCCGCGCTGATATCAGCAGTTTTTTCATTTCCGCTGTCTGTGCCCGCCCAGTTGGCGCCTGTCGAGTAGTCGATGATGATCCCAGGCTGTACATTGTAAACATAGATGTTAAAGGAGATGCCCTCTCCGTCATCTTCCACGGACTCTGCCTCCATCTGCACGCCTGAAGCCACCAGATTATTTCCCTCAAACACCGGTGTGACCCGGTACATCACATGATGGTCCGTTTCCTGCACATACTCTGCCACCATATTTTCGAACGGAAGCATCCCTTCCGTATTCATATACCGTGTCCCGGTAATAAGATTTTTTTCATTCGCATTTTCCCCGGAAAGCTGAAAACCTATGAGATGACAGCGGTTATACACATAACCGCCGTCCACGATGTCGTATTCTCTGTTCTCCCATCCGGTAGGCTCCACCTCACTGATGTCTTCCCTTTCTTCGTCCGGCATCAGATCTTCACCGATGCAGGCCTCCGCGGTTCCGCATCTTCCGAGGGAATCCAGCTCACTGTATTCCTCATAAGATACCGTAGTCAGTTCTGATTCTGTAAATGCCGGTTCATTGTCACTGATCTCCACATAAGGTACTCCATCGTATTCCGGCACTTCCTCAACTGTATCTGCGGACTCTGCCTGAACGGCAGGGTCTGGAACTCCCGCTGTGCCTGTCCATGTTCCGTCAGCCGCGCCGCAGGCAGTTAATACCGCTGAGAGACCGAGCAATGCGGCGAAAGCCCAGGCCCTGTATTTTTTATAAAACACCCTTCTCACGCTCTTCTTCACAGCGTACTCTCCCTTACTATCCCCTTATTATCTTATGGGTCTTCCTATCCCGGAGACGCCCTTATCCAACTTAGCGTCAGCGGCGCTTACCGCCCTGCCCGGGTTTCCTGACCGGCACTCTCACCGGTGCAGGTTCCGGGATCAGTCCCGGGATAAGACCATTTAAGATCTCCTTTAATTTCTTTCCGGCTCCACTGTTAATCATTCTATAATAAATTTCCATTTTCATTGCTTCTCCTCCTGAAAAATCCTTCTGTGTGCTACACTCTGGATTTTAGCAGAAGTATTCAGACTTGTCAGTGATTTTATCACTTATTTTAGAATTGTTTATTTTTCATTCACAAAAGTGAAAATCCTGTGTCTTCCTTACTTTTTCCTTTCATACAGAAAGCGTACCTGTTCATACACTTCTGAAAAATCAATTTCCAGCTCACCGCCCCATATCCCTACAGGCACTTTCGCATCAAACCCGTAGAGCACCGGATATTCATCATGTTCAAAATCATAGACAATGACCGTCTTTCTTATGGGATCGATCATCCAATACTCCCTGACACCCGCATTCAGGTACTTGTTCAGCTTGATCACAGAATCCTTCTTCTTCGTAGACTTTGAGAGCACTTCAATGATAAAGTCCGGGGCCCCGTACACGCAGCGCTCAATGATCTTATCCCTGTCGCACACGATGACCACATCCGGCTGGACCATTGTCTTATTATCGCAGTCCAGCTGAACATCAAGAGGCGAGATCATGGGGATGCATTTTCCGCCCTTCCCCAGCACATGCTGCAGCAGTATACTGTGGATATATCCTCCGATGATCTGATGGACCGACGTCGGCGCAGTCATGTCATAGATCACCCCATCGATCAGCTCCGCCCTGACGTCGTCTGGAAGCGCATAGTAATCATCCAGATCATACATCCCCTGCCGCTTCACCCCATACACACTCTGCGCTTCCCGTACCATCTCCGGCCAGCTGTCCGCTGTATCACTGCCAAGCACTTTTTCCAGAGCCATGAGAGTCTCATATCTGGGAGTCAATGTAATCCCTCCCAGGACTTTCTGCACGGTTCCGGCAGGAATGCCGGACAATTCCGCAATCTGTGCATATGTGTATCCCAGCTCTCTTTTCCGTTCCTGCATTTCCCTGATCGTCATTGTCTCTCGCCCCTTCCTGTAAGTTTTCCTCTTCTTTCTAACGCAAAGATAACATATTTTTATCCATATTTCAACCATTTTACCCATTAAAAATCCAATTTTTATCCATTTTATGGATCGTTCAGCTTTTATCCGAAAAACACTATCCGCATCATGTCTGCTGGCTGGTTTTTTATGTTTTCTTGAATTTTCCCCTGTTCCTGCTACAATAGATATGATCCGCTTCTGGCGGCTGAAGAATCGACATTTTAACGGAGGCAAAAAGTTATGAGTACGATCCTCATCGTTGATGATGATGTTTACATCGGAGATATGCTTGCAGAGATACTGACAAAAGAAGGATACCGGACTGCACGGGCTTACTCGGGCACAGAAGCGCTGATGTATCTGTCCTCTGCCAGGCCGGACCTGATCCTTCTGGATCTGATGCTCCCGGGACTGTCAGGGGAAGAGCTCCTGCCGCTCATCAAAGACATCCCTGTGATCGTGGTGAGCGCAAAGGCAGAGACTTCAGACAAAGTGGGGATTCTGCTGGGCGGAGCCTGTGATTATGTCACCAAACCATTCGACACCGCAGAGCTCCTGGCGAGGATCACCGTGCAGCTGCGCAGGGCGGCATCCTCCCCCGCGCCTGCCCCTGTCCTTACCTTCCGCTCACTCACTCTTGATACCGCCTCTCATTCGGTCAGTATAGCGGATACCCCGGTGCGTCTGACCCAGACTGAGTACGCCATATTAAAACTGCTGATGCAGAATCCTTCCCAGGTCATTGCCAGATCACTTTTGCTGGACAGGATCAGCGAAGATACTCCCGACTGCACAGAAAGCTCTCTGAAAGTACATGTCAGCAATCTTCGGAGAAAGCTGAAAGCAGCTGACGGAAATGACTATATCGAAGCTGTCTGGGGGATCGGATTTAAATTAAACGAGGAAATACGTTAAGGAAATGTCTTAACTGTTTCTTTACCTTTTTCTTTACCGCTTTCTTAACCCCTGTCTGGTAGGATCATCCTTGTAAACATTATTACAGGAGGTTTTATTTATGGAATATATTCTGACAGCAGAATCCCTGAGCAAGCAGTACAGGCACTTCAAGGCTCTGGACAGCTTCTCCATCCATGTGCCGAAAGGCTCTATCTATGGATTTGTAGGGAAAAACGGCGCGGGAAAGACAACTTTCATCCGTCTCATATGCGGGCTTCAGGAGCCTACGTCCGGCAGCTATACATTATACGGGGCAAAAAATACGGATCCCGGAATCACGAAAAGCCGCCGGAGAATGGGCGCTGTGGTTGAGACGCCTTCCATCTACCTGGATATGACTGCGGAAGACAACTTAAAGGAACAGTACCGCATCATCGGTCTGCCCTCCTTTGATGACATCCCGGAGCTTCTGCGCCTTGTAGGACTCGAGAACACGGGAAAGAAAAAAGCGAAAAATTTCTCTCTGGGCATGAAGCAGCGCCTGGGCATTGCCATCGCGCTTGCCGGCAGCCCGGACTTCCTCATCCTGGACGAACCGGTAAACGGCCTCGATCCCCAGGGCATCATCGAAATGCGCGAGCTGATCTTAAAGCTGAACCAGGAGCGTCAGATCACCTTCCTGATCTCCAGCCATATCCTTGACGAGCTCTCCCGGCTTGCCACCCACTACGGGTTCATCGACAGCGGGCATATGGTTAAAGAACTGAGCGCCAGGGAGCTGGACGCGGCATGCCGCAAATGCATCCGCGTGCAGGTATCTGATATCCAGACCCTCACCCGGGTGCTGGATGAGATGGATATTGAATACAATATCTTCTCTGATACGATGGCTGATATTTTTGCCAGGGTCAATGTCTCCAGTCTCACCCTGGCACTGGCGGAGCAGGGATGTGATGTCATCTCCCTGACCGAACGCGAGGAGAGTCTTGAGAGTTTTTATGTAAATCTGATCGGGGGAGGGAAGGCGTCATGAGCAGACTGTTATCCGCGGATTTCGCGAAATTGAAAAAAAGCCGTTTTTTCTGGCTGTGTATCATCGGTATGGCTGTGTTTGGTCTCTATATGAAGATCATGGAATATATCTCCGCACAGCAGTATTTATCCCGGTCCCCTGCGCTGCACTCCATGCTTTCTATATATGCCATGGTCATCGGTTTTCTGACGGCTGCCTTTGTCAGCCTTTTCGTGGGGACTGAGTACAGCGACGGCACGATACGCAACAAACTCATCATCGGGCACTCCAGGGCAGCGATCTACTTTTCCAACCTGATCACCTGTTCTGCGGCAGGACTCTTTATGTGCCTTGCCTACCTGCTCCCGGCAGCCGCGGTGGGAATCCCTCTGTGCGGGATCGAAACCGCGGATTTCCGGTATATCGTCAGCATGTTTCTATGCAGCTTTGTTATGACACTGGCTTTCACATCCCTGTGCACTCTCGTGGGGATGCTCTGCCAGAACAAGGCGGTAACAGCGGTGGTCACGATCCTCTCAGTATGCCTGCTCTTTGTAGCGTCTATCTATATATCCGCCAGGCTGAACGAACCTGAGACGTACCAGGAAGTCACCGCCCTCGCCGAGGACGGCTCTGTCACAAGTACCAGAGACGTGCCGAACCCGGGCTATCTGCGCGGCACCCAGCGGCAGATCTACGAATTTCTGGATGAATTCCTGCCCACCGGGCAGTCTGTCATCCTCACCCGCGGCGACCAGGGATCGCCATTCCTTCTCATGTCCGCTTATTCTGCGGGGATCGCAGCCGCAGCGGCAGGGATCGGGATCTTCCTGTTCCGCAAAAGAGATATAAAGTAGCAGCCGCAATATCCTATTCCGGCTGCAGGATCCGAACATAAAAAGGAGTTGTACCATGGTATTCTGGCTATGCTGCCTGACCGGCATTCTCATTACGATCATCATCCTTCTTACAGTTAAGATCCATCTGCTGAGAAAATCAGCAGATGAGATCTCCGACGCCTTTTCTGACCGCGTCACATCGGACAGTAATGTGCTGATCGATCTTTCCAGCCGGGATAAGTATATGAAAAATCTTGCTAATAACATAAATAAAGAGCTGAAGAAACTTATAAATGACAGACACCGGTATCAGCAGGGCGACTCCGAGCTGAAAAATGCCGTCACCAACATCTCCCATGACCTGAGGACCCCTCTCACTGCAGTCTGCGGTTATCTGGATATGCTGGATAAAGAAGAGCAGGGCGAAAACGCGAAAAGATACCTGAAGATCATCCGGGGACGCACGGAGATCATGAAGCAGCTCACAGAAGAGCTGTTCCGGTATTCCGTATTCACTTCTGTCTCAGACGGCACGCCCAGCGAACCGTTGATCCTGAACAGCGCTTTGGAAGAAAGCATATCCGCAATGTATACCGCACTGAAAGAAAAGCATATCACGCCTTCCATCACCATGCCGGATGCCAAAGTAAAGCGGATGCTCAACCGCAATGCTCTGTCCCGCATCTTTGGCAATATCATCAGCAACGCTGTCAAGTACAGCGACGGAGACCTTGAGATCACTCTTGAAGAAAACGGAAGGATCACCTTCTCCAATCACGCGGAGAAACTGGATGAGATACAGGTCGGGCGTCTCTTTGACCGCTTCTATACAGTAGAGACTGCCTCCTCAGGCTCAACCGGGCTTGGGCTCTCCATCGCCCGGGCGCTGACAGAACAGATGGGCGGCAGCATCACAGCAGAATATCAGGGCGGGATGATACTTGTACATGTACAATTCCCACAGCATCTGTTATAATAGCAGGGTCAGCATACAGGAGTTTCTGTATGCTGACCCTGAATTTACTGATACGAAAGGATGGATCTCTATGGCAAATAAACAGGATATACAGACTGATACAGAAGAAAAGACTTCGGTCGGGAAAGAACTGTTCCAGTGGGTGCTTGTCATCATCGGCGCAGTCATCCTGGCGTTTCTGATCGATACCTTTGTGATCGTAAACGCGCAGATCCCTTCCGGATCCATGGAAAATACGATCATGACCGGCGACCGGGTATTCGGGAACCGGCTTGCCTACAGATTCAGCGATCCAAAACGGTTCGATATCATCATCTTCAAATACCCTGACGACGAGAGCCAGCTCTTTATCAAACGGATCATCGGGCTCCCCGGAGAGACCGTGGAGATCCATGATGGGAACATCTATATCAACGGCTCTGACACCCCGCTCGAAGATGTGGATATCAAAGAACCCATGGAAGGGAGCTTCGGTCCTTACACAGTGCCCGAGGGCTGCTACTTCGTCATGGGCGACAACCGGAACAACTCCAGGGACTCCCGCTACTGGGAAAATACCTTCGTCTCAGAGGATGAGATACTGGGCAAGGCAGTGCTCCGGTACTGGCCTCTGAATAAGATGAAGCTTTTATAAATTCACACGAGAGTTTAAAATTCAAAAAGGCATCTCCACGGACTCTCTTCCATGGGGATGCCTTCTACTATAATCCATAGCTTTTTATTAACATCTGTCCATTATTCTCCCCCGGCATCCTCGATCAGCATGGAATCCAGCTTATCCATATCTTCCTTATCAATCTCAAATTCCGCTCCGCCTTCTTTCGTGACATGCAGGACCGTCTCCTGAACTTCCCCAAAAAGCATCCCTGCATCCATCTGTCCTTTGAGCACATCATAATAAATCTGGTAGATCTCTCTCTGCATCTCTTCCTCTGTCGGCATCTCGGCGCCATTCATCACACTGTCAGTCACCTGGTCGGCATACTCCTGCGCTTTTTCCTGAAACGCCGCATATGTATCGGGAAACAGCGTGACCGGCTTGACCTTAACGGACACACTGTAGACATTGTTTTCTCCGCGCACCGGCTTCCCTACTGTATAACTGACGCTCTTCGCAAGCTCACTGAACAGCTCCCTGTATTTTGGCAGAAGCTCTTCCGGCATGTCCGACGTCTCAAAGCCCTTCATCGTAGCGTCCAGATTATCCTCAAAGATCTGCTCCGCCTCTTTCTCTGACACTCCCGTGATCTCCACATACTTGTCCGTCTTATTCTTGTAAGACACATCCAGCACTGCCTGCACATATTCTCCTGCATCAAACCGGTTCATATACAGATACGCTCCCGCCGCGGCTGCAGCGACAAGAACAGCGATTACCGCCGCGATGAGAATGATCCTCCTCTTTGTCATATCCTTCCTCCTTCTTTCTACGCGGCATCTGCCTGCACAGACCGAAATACCAAAGGCAGGCACACCGCACATTCTACTGTGATCTGCCACAGTATAACACTCTGTATAAAAGAAAAAAGAAGAATCGTGTCGCTGCTTTTAAATAATCACTTTATAAAAATAACCGTCATCTTATCTGCCCGGCATCACCGCGCAGTCTATCCGGATCAGGGAACTGGTCTCTTCCTCCTCTATCTCTGCTTTGATCTCTTTCGAATGATCCAGAGGGTACAGAAGAGGCTGCACATCCAGCTTCTCCGGCACCAGCTTTTCCTTCCATTCTGCCACTTCACCCGGCTCTTCATAAAAGGATGTACTCACTCCGCCCGCAGAACCCTTGGGCGCGGAGAATAAACTCTCCCTGGCCTCCACGGACTCCACCGGATAATCCTTCAGTGTCTTTCCGATATCTACGCCTGTTTCTTCCAGAATAGAGCATGTCCGCTCAAAGAAGGGATACACCACCAACTCTGTCACATTCCCGCTGCGGGAAGCCCGGACCTCCACATGCCCTGCCGGAAGCACTGTCTTAAGCTCTGCCATCTCAAGTTCTTTTACATCTTCCCTGTAAGCTTCCAAAAGGCTTTCTTTCTCCTCTGCCGTCATCTTCATGGCAGTCCCTGTCACTCCGTCATCCCAAGTGAACCGATCCTCCCCCGCTTCTGCCAGATTCACTCCGGGATAAGCGATCTGCTTATACTCTGCCGTCTCATAGACAGCGGCAAATGATTCTGCCTGTTCTTCGGAGATCGGATATGTCCGGTAATGTTCTGAGCCGTCCTCCAGATGATAACACACGGCTGCCCATGTGAATACACCGCCCGGATCCCCGGCATCGGTACCGCTCTGCGTTCCGCCGGCTGATGTGTTTTTCGCATTCCCTCCGGATGCCGCAATTTCTTTCAGCCATCCCAGAGCCGCGCTTTTCCCTTCTCCGGTCAGCATATATTTTTCAAGCTGATCATCTGTCTCATAGTCTTCCCGATCTCCCTGCACCTGCAGATAAATATCATAAGTCATACCCAGTCCATCAATACTGATGCTCACGCCGGACGCTTCTCCCGGAAAATAGGTATCATAGGAGGAAGCGCCTGCCGGAAATACAATACATACTGCCACGGATACCGCACAGGCTGCAGCAAGCTGCCACTTGCGCCGTAGGATCCCTGATCCCGGATTTTTCAGAACGATTTCCAGAAGGCAGTGGACTGCTGCCGCCACAGCGGCACTAACCAATACTGCCATAACCCCCGCTGCAATCCCTCCACTCTCCATCACGCCTGACAGATCCAGCGCAAATCCGGCCGCCCAGACTCCTGCAAGAAATGAAATCCCTGCCTCTGCAATGCGTTCCGCAGCTAAGATAACAAATACCCGCCCCGTCCGTTCTGTCTTTCTCTTTCGACAGGCGAGGGCGGCGACAAGAAGAAGGAGAATAATCCACGCCAGCGCGGCAGCGATAAGGTCTGCCGAAGGCGTAAACCGCAGTACGAGCGGCTTCTCATACACATCTCTGCCGGTCAGAGCCTCTGCCAGTGAAAACGGAGATAACAGCATCGTCATTTTTTCTAACAGTGGTATCCTGTAATACGTCTGAAACCAACCGGAGGCAAATGTGACAAACACATTTCCGATCAGGATGCGGAAATAAGCTATGAATACACCGCACAGGACCAGCGATGAGACTGCATTCCCGCAGACCGTGATACAAAGCATCCCTATATGATAGAAGACCAGATATACCCCGGCAGTCACCAGAAAACTCTTCCCCGTATAACTCCATGCAAAAGGGGCAAATTCCGCGTCCGCCGCAGACTGAAAAATGCCGCAGGCACCCATGGCAAACGCCACGGAAAGGATTCCATGTATCGCTCCATGCACATACCTGCTCCAAAACACTGTGCTTTTCTTCACGGGCAGGCTGTAATAAAAATCCTGTTTCTTCTGCCGGAGCAGAT
This sequence comes from uncultured Mediterraneibacter sp., assembly GCA_944376695.1. Lineage (GTDB taxonomy): Bacteria > Bacillota > Clostridia > Lachnospirales > Lachnospiraceae > Mediterraneibacter. The sequence continues at coordinate 10,769 of CALWDM010000064.1, forward strand.
AGAAAAACTCCAGAAAAGCCAGCGCAAGTCCCAGTCCGGCGCCGAGCCACGGCAGCTCGGTATTTCCAATGCCAAAATATGTATAGTCTGTATCAAAGCTCAGACGGGTCACAGAGAGGACCGTATACACCAGCATAGTCCCCCATCCGAGGAACGCGGCAAGATGACCTCTTCCCGCTTCTCTTATCCAGTCAGCAAAGCACTTTGCGGATGTCATAATCTTTCCCCTCCATCTCTGCAATAAAGATCTCCTCCAGGCTCATAGATGCTTCTCTCACCAGCTCCGCATTCTGTTTCCTCAGATATTCCTCTGCGGTGCCCTCCGCGTCCCGGAGCACCACTGTCACAAAGCTCCCGTCCGCATGAAACCGCACCAACTCCAGCTCTTTTCCAATCTCCCTCCTAAGCCTTTCCGTATCTGTATCCTCCCGGAACACGCACTGATATTTCCTGACATGCTCTGCTCTCTCCCTCATATCTCCTGCCGTCACGAGACCGCCTTTGTGCAGGATCGCGATATTCCCACAGAGATCTTCCAGATCGTTGAGCCGGTGGGAAGCCACCACAGCCGTAAACTTTCTCTCCTTCATCTCCTGGCGGAACAGATTTTTCATAACCTCTGCCACGATCGGATCCAGCCCGTCAAATACCTCGTCGCACAGAAGATATTTTGTTCCTGCGCACAGGGCAAGTATGAGAAAGGCCTGCCTCTTCATTCCTTTGGAGAAATTGCGGAGAGGACGCTTCACATCCAGCTCCAGAGTCTCTGCCATATATGTTACAGTTTCCCGGTCCATCTCCGGATACTGTCTTTCATAGAACTCTGCCATCTGCTCCACAGACGCGTTTGGAAAATAATACGGGTCGTCCGGAAGGTAAAAGATTTTCTTTTTTCCGGATTCCAGCGGATTCCCGTCAACAGTCACATCTCCCGCATCCGCCTCAAGGATGCCCGCGATGGTGCGCATCAGCGTGGTCTTGCCCGCGCCGTTTGTCCCCAGCAGCCCAAACATCAGGCCTTCCGGGATTTCAAGAGAAACATCATTAACCGCACATATTTCATCAAATCGTTTTGTGATATTCTGAATTTGGATCATAAACTTACACCTCTCCAGTCAGGATATAACATATTGTAACAAATTTGTAATATTTATGCAACATTTATTGATGCGCAGAAATCTTCGCCTCTCCTGCCCCGCTTTCCCCAAATGTACTGCTCCTATATCAGACCGTAATGTCTCATCGCATGGGCGATCCCGTCCTCTTCTGCTGTCTTTGTCACATATTCTGCATACGGTTCCAGCACTTCCGCATGTTCTCCCATTGCCACTGCATGGTCCGCGTATTCAAACATCGCAAGGTCATTGCTGCTGTCCCCGAATACATACGCCTGGTCTTTAGTAAAACCAAGTCTATCTACGATAAACTCACATGCTGTTGCCTTGGAATACCCTTTCTGGATGACTTCGTAAGCATTTCCGCCCCTGTCCATTGCCTCCATATCCTCATCGATGAATGCAAGGAATGATTCCAGGTCACTCTTCCCATCCGCATAGATAAACAGCTTATCATAGATAAAGCCGCCCTGTTCCATAGAGCGTTCGATCCCCATACCTTTCGCCCGGAAATAGCGCCTCGTTGTCTCCAGCTTGTCGAAACGGCTGATGCGCTCCGGGAAATACACGTCCTCCGGGCCTTCGGCCACTCCACCGAGACCGCATTCAAACATTTTCTCAATGACCGCTCTCCCACGCTCCTGGGAAAGAGAACGCTGAAGCAAGACCTCATCCCTGTATACAATACAGGTTCCGCACCCGCACAGATACCCGTCAAAGGGAAGGCGACGGATTTCTGACGGTATGCTGCACACGGTCCTCCCGGTATTGATGAACAGAAGATGCCCCGCCTCCTTCGCCCTGCGGAGCGCTTCGACTGCGCTGTCCGGTATCTCCTTTGTAACTTCGCTCAGCAAAGTCCCGTCTATATCAAAAAATAAAACTCCTTTTCCCATTCTTTTCTCCATCCTGCTATTTTCTTTGTTTTTCATCAGAAAGACCGCGTCCGCGAAAGGATCGCTGCGGTACATTACTTTCGCAAATACGGTCTATGATTTTCTTTTAATATGTCCCTGACAGCTTCCGCGCTGTCCGATGCTGCCATGACCTGACGGCTCTGCCAGCCCTCTATACTCTATTATCAACTGTTCTCGGATGTTGTCAATCTTTTTATGGAGCTTTTTGTGCAATCTTTTTGTGCAAATTAATGTACTTTCCCTCATATATTATTTATAAATTCCATGTTCTGAAGGAATGTCTGACATGAACAATATTTTCAGGCACAAGCTCCACCCTTTTTTTAAAAACAAAATCCTGACAAAAAAGACTGGTCTCTTTCTTCTGCTCTTCCTTGCCTCTTACACTTTCGGGACAGGGATCGGTTTCCTCAGCGGACAGTTCCATGCACAAAACGGCAAAGCTCATACTGACAGCGGAGCAGTCGCTGTCTCAGCAGAAGGGAACTGGGGGCTGAGCTTCCAGGAAGAAGGGCAGCCCCCTGTGGCCAACGCCACCTTTGAAGAACTGGCGCAATATGACGCCTGGTATGCTCAGGATACGGACGAAAAAGTCCTTTACCTGACTTTTGACTGCGGATATGAGAACGGCAATACCGGAAAAATACTTGACGCCTTAAAAAAGCATAACGTATCCGCCACCTTTTTCGTGGTCGGAACCTACATAGAATCCGAGCCTGAACTGATCAGAAGAATGTGCGAGGAAGGCCACACCGTGGGGAATCACACGTGGCACCACCCCGATATGTCACAGATTGCGTCCCTGGATTCCTTCCGGAAAGAATTAGAGGATGTAGAACGCGCCTACAAAGAAGTGACCGGAAAAGAAATGACCAAATACTACCGCCCTCCTCAGGGAAAATTCAGCGAGGCAAACCTGCAGATGGCAAAAGAACTGGGATATAAAACCTTTTTCTGGAGCCTTGCCTATGTAGACTGGTACGATGATGACCAACCCACAAAAGAAGAAGCCTTTGACAAACTGCTGGGGCGCATCCATCCCGGCGCGGTCGTACTGCTCCACAGCACATCCGATACCAATGCTGAGATATTGGAGGAACTGATCGGGGAGTGGAAAAAGATGGGATATCAAATACAGCCGCTGGAACAATTAAGCGGGTAAAATCTGTATTTGCGGGGAACCGGCTGATTGGCTGAGCGTCCGAAAACCGTGGTTTTATGTAGGTCGTCTTCGCGGCGGGCGGGGATATGGCTCAGGTTCCGGTTCCGTAATCTGGGAAAGACGTAAAAAGAATGGGATACGGCTAAGGACAATTTCAAAGCGGAAGATTCG